>CAZNNK010000349.1:0-7061 GCA_964574085.1 uncultured Coleofasciculus sp. | reverse complement strand
ATACAGATCGACGCCATAATTGGTCGTGATTTGGGAAATGAGAATTAATTCCTGTACGCCTTGGGACGCCAATTGTTCAGCTTCGGCGACAATCGATTCAATTGGGCGCGATCGCTGGTTTCCCCTCAGATAGGGAATAATACAGAAGGCGCACCGATAGTTACAGCCTTCGGCGACTCGCAGGTAAGCCACTCCTTCTGTGGTGGTGCGATAGCGCGGCATGGTTTCATCGGCAATATAGGTGGGTTCGGCGGAGACGGCGTTTACCCGTTCTCCGGTTTCCACCCGTTGGATTACTTCGACGATATTCTGATAATCGCCCGTTCCCACTACCGCCACAGCTTCTGGCAATTCTGCCAACAATTCCGCTTGGAAATGTTGTGCCATGCAGCCAGCAATAACAATTTTCTTATTCGCTTCTGCTAGCTCAACTAGCGTGCGAACTGATTCCGTCCGCGCTGCCTCAATGAAACTACAGGTATTGACAATAACATAGTCGGCTAAATCTTCGTTGCTATCGACTGGGTAGCCTGCTTGAACCAGCAGACCCAGGATATGCTCTGTATCAATGCGATTTTTTTCACAGCCTAAATGAGAAATGGCAATGGTTGGCTTGTTGCCCATGCGGTTATCTACTACAATCGGCACTAGAGTGGAGTTGCGCTTTGTTACCAGCGCTTCTAATCAGTAAGCATGAGTTGTGAGCAAGCAGTTCACCTGTAACTATCTCTGGAGAGAACCTGTCCAGAGTTCAGGCTAATTCAATCCTGATCACTTACTTTTTGCCCAGCTCTACTTGATTCAGTCGGGGTATAGTCTTAGAGTTTACCCACGCTCCACCAGTCCGGATGTTCTTTGGTTGCTCTAGTTTTAACCCCGTTACTTATTTATATAAAATTTTATTAATATACGCAATACACTCGGCTACTTTCTCGAACTTGACGCTTGACTAGGGGAAAGGCGACTATCTAGAGCGTCGGCTAATGTTACCCCACTTAGCGGTGGAATCAAGTAGAGAGGTAGGATTCTACGTCTGTACACACTCAACAGTCTACAACAAGAGTTGATGCTTAGAACAAGGCGGTGGTCAGGATTCAGAGAACTGTATGTATCATCATTGCATAGCATGATTTATTCTATTTGTCAAATTATTGTGAACGGTTTTCAGGTAGATACGTGAACTTACAACAAATTTTCAAGACACCCAATCCAATCATTGGCGTTGTGCATCTGTTACCCCTGCCAACGTCTCCCCGTTGGGGAGGGAGTTTAAAAGCAGTAATTGATCGCGCTGAACAAGAGGCGACAGCGCTGGCGTCGGGGGGCGTTGATGGCATAATCGTCGAAAATTTTTTTGATGCTCCCTTTACCAAAAACCAAGTCGATCCCGCCGTCGTCAGTGCGATGACCTTAGTTGTGGAGCGGTTGATGAATTTGGTCACGTTACCCGTGGGGATCAACGTGTTACGGAATGACGCCCGAAGCGCGATCGCGATCGCTAGTTGTGTCCACGCCCAGTTTATCCGGGTGAATGTTCTCACTGGGGTTATGGCAACGGATCAAGGGCTAATCGAAGGACAAGCTTACGAACTCTTGCGGTATCGCCGGGAACTCGGTAGTGATGTACAAATTTTAGCCGATGTCTTGGTTAAGCATGGACGCCCTTTGGGATCACCCAATTTGACCACGGCGGTACAAGAAACCATTGAGCGAGGGTTAGCCGATGGCGTTATCCTCTCCGGATGGGCAACGGGGAGTCCTCCCAGTCTCGAAGACTTAGAACTCGCCTCAGCCGCCGCCAATGGAACCCCTGTATTTATTGGGAGTGGTGCCAACTGGGAAAATATTCCCACCTTGATGCAAGCCGCTGACGGAGTAATTGTCTCC
The DNA here is from genome assembly GCA_964574085.1 of uncultured Coleofasciculus sp. Taxonomy (GTDB): domain Bacteria; phylum Cyanobacteriota; class Cyanobacteriia; order Cyanobacteriales; family Coleofasciculaceae; genus Coleofasciculus. The sequence goes on along the minus strand of CAZNNK010000349.1, from coordinate 5,174 downwards.
AGTTCCCTGAAACGACGGGGGCGAATTGAGCAACCCATTGACCCGATTCGCGTCAGCCAATTTGTGGAAGCGGTACGACGGGGTGCTAGCCCAACAGCATCACCGCAACCCATGTCTTCGGTCAAGTTACATTCATAGTAGGAGTGAGCCATAACTTTCTCGCTGATTCCTGAAATTGTTAGTGCTGATTAACACATTATGAGACGCCGACGTTCTGCTCCCTGGATACATCGCCAGTCCCGCCCAATCATTGGTGCGATCGCGATTCTTGGTGCTTTAGATACGGCTTACCTTACCTTGGTAGAAACTGGGGTATTTAAAGAAGCCGTATGTCCCACAGGTGGTGTAATCAACTGTCAAGCTGTTTTGGAGAGTAGTTATGCTTTCCTTTTTGGTGTACCCCTGAGCTTGTTTGGCTTTTTAGCCTATACGGCGATCGCCGTATTTGCTTTTGCGCCCCAACTGGTCAAATCCTCGGATAACAAAGACTTTCGCCGCCAAGTAGACGATTGGAGTTGGCTGCTGATGTTTGCTGGCTCAACCGCCATGGTTGTCTTCAGCGGCTACCTTGTCTATCTCATGTCCGTTGTCATTGGGGCATTTTGTATCTATTGCCTGGTATCCGCTGTCTGCTCAATTGCCTTATTTGTGTTGACGATAATTGGGCGTGAGTGGGAAGATGTGGGACAACTGTTTTTCACAGGCATTGTTGTCGGCATGGTAGCGCTGATTGGCACCTTAGGTGTCTATGGCATGAGTGGTGAACAGACAACGGCGGGCGGAGTAGACAGCGGCGTGATTCCCCCGATAACCACTGCACCCACGGCTCCCTACGGCTGGAAAATAACCACCACCTCTGGCGAAGCGGAAATGGAACTCGCTCGTCATCTTACCGCCGTTGGTGCTAAAAAATATGGGGCGTATACTTGCCCCCATTGCCACGATCAAAAGGAGTTATTTGGCAAAGAAGCCTTTAGCGAAATCGATTATATCGAGTGCCATCCGGCTGGGAAAAATCCGCAGCCTCAAGTATGCCAAGCAGCGGGAATACAAGGATATCCGACTTGGGAAATTAATGGTCAGTTGTATCCTGGGGTTCGGACGTTGGACGAATTGGCAGATTTAACCGACTATCAAGGAAAACGCGACTTTAAGTACCAATTGCGTTGATCCTAATCCGATAAGGCAAATAAATCGAGGGGGAGATGACCATACATTTCATTAATTCCCCCTTCAAAGGACGATTGACAAGACACTAAAACACCGCGATGTTCCCCCGTATAGGAATCGATATAACACAAGCCGGAATTGCCGTTATATTTGATATAGACAGCACCCTCAATCGGTGTGAGATCGAGATTCGGTTGATAGCCTAACGCTTGAGCATAAGTTTTGAGCGCTGATAAACCCTGAGCGGCTGTATCCGCGCAAATCCCGAAGATTTGATAATCTGACTGCTCGGCAAGTAACTCTAAGGCTTGCCGCAGTTTCTCTTTTTCGGCGCCTGAAACCACAGGTTGACTTTCAAGGCAATTGAAGGGGGCGAGGAGTGCTTGAGCGTCTGAGATGCTAAGAGGATGAGAGTTTTGGGTAGACATAACTTTCGGTAGACATAACTGGCTGTTAAAAAAACTGGAGACTTTCGCCTACTTAGGGTAGTGGACTGACACAGCTAAAATTATGGAATAGATTTTACGATTAAATCGGGCGCACACCGTGCGCCCCTACAATTCTAATCCACCATTTTAGCTGTAAGCTGTCATGCGTTTTGCATTTAAATTGGGTATTAGTAGCGAGCAAGATGCAAAGCCTGCGGCATGGCTTCGCTTAACTCATGAGGCGTCCTCAACCTTCCCAAGACTCTATAGCCCTTGGGGTCTGGGTTTCAAGCCTTCGTTGCTTGTCATTCAGTTTCTTCAAATGCCAAAATTTAGTCTAAAGTCCAGCCTGCGATCGCAGCCCATCGTCAGGGCGATTTCTGTAACTACCGAGATTTGGCTACTTCCTTGTGCCTGCTGGCAGGATTGCGTTCTAATGATAACAGCCCGGCTCTTTGGGTTAAGTCCATTTCCCAATTGGATCACTCAGTTGCACAGAGATACAGCTATGATTACCAGAAACAGACATCCTATATTCCCAGACTATTCATCAAGGCTTTAAGGAAGACTGTTATGCCAAGCCGACACCACAAATTCTGTGTTCGTCGCCTTCTGTTCGTTCTATTCCTTTGTAGCTTCGTTCTCTGCCTAGGGCTGGGTCATCTTTCCTCAACTCCTTGGCGGGTACAATGGGGAAACGTGGCTGTTGCTCAATCTCCTGACTTCAAGGGAATGGGGAACGGGAAACAGGAAATAGTCATGGGTTGGGAAGCGGATTTAGACTTCGCCCAAACCTCTTTCCCTCTGAAAAGGGAGGCTTCAAACCAAGGTATAAGGAAGCAGAAATTAACCGTTCCCCGTTCCTTGTCTACTGTTCCCTCCGAGGCTGTTGTCTCGGTGAGTCAATGGGTGCAAAAAGGCGTAGAGTTATATCAGGCAGGAGATATTACGGGTGCGATCGCGCAATGGGAAACAGCCCTGGATGCCTATCAAACCACCAATAATTCCCCCGCACAAGCCCTGGTCTTAGAAAACTTAGCACGAGCCTATCAGCAAATCGGTCAAATCGATCGCGCGATTCACTATTGGTCTGAAACAATAGCCGTTTATCGTCAGATGGGAAACCAAATCCAGGTCGGGCGGATGCGGGTGGAACTAGCTCAAGCGTACAGCAAGTTGGGGCAGAATCGACGGGCAATTACGATTTTGTGCCATCTCCCGGAAAGCGAGAATCCCTGTAATCCAGATAGTGCGTTGCAAATCCTGCGTCAACAACAAGATGCTTTGGGAGAAGCAGCGGCGTTGGGAAGTTTGGGTAATGCCTATCGCCATCGGGGGGAGTATGATCAAGCTATTGACAATTTAGAGAAGAGTTTAGCGATCGCGAACCAACTCGACAATCCAGTTTATCTCGCTTCTGTCCTTAATAGTCTCGGCAATGCCTACAATAGTCTAGCTTTAGTGAATTATCGTCGTGCTGAGTCAGCTGACACCAGAGGTGATAGCGCCAAAGCCGAGGAATTCCGACAAAAAGCCTTGAGTAATGATGCCAAAGCGTTGGACTATTTTCAGGATAGTATCGAGGTAGCCCGGACGGAGAATGACCAACGGGGGCAAATGCGGGGACTGGTTAACTCCATTTCAGTATTGTACCGGACTAGCAACCCCTCATCGGCGGCGGCTGCATTGACCGAAGCGCGATCGCTCTTGTCTCAACTCCCCGATTCTCGTGATAAAGTCTATGCAGCGATTGATTTAGCTAATCTTCTCCAACCTGTTACGGGGACTGAAGATACCTCCTCCGGGACTCAATGCCTCAAGCTTCAACACCAACCCCAAGCCATTGAACTCCTACAGCAAGCTGTCTCCATTGCCCAACGTCTCAATGATTCTCGCGCCCAATCCTTTGCGCTGGGTAAGCTGGGACAACTCTATGAATGCCGCCAGGATTACCCCCAAGCCCTCGATTTCACTCAACAGGCGCAGTTGAGTGCGAACCAAGATTTACTGGCAAAAGATAGTCTGTATTTATGGCAGTGGCAAGCGGGACGCATCTTTAAGGCACAGGGGAAAGCCTCTGAAGCTGTAATGGCTTATGAACAAGCTGTTACCACCTTAGAAACGATCCGTAGCGATATTCTCACCGCCGATCGCGATGTGCAACTTGACTTTCGCGATGCGATTAATCCCATTTATCGGGAGTTGGCACAGTTACGCCTTGAACAAGCCTCTTTGCCGTCTATTGAACCCATGGAACGTACTAAGGAACTCAGTGCTGCCCTGAGAACAATTGATTCTCTGAAATTGGCAGAACTGCAAAATTATTTTGGCAATGAGTGTGTGATAGCTGCCCTTAATTTAAATGACTCAGTTGATTTTAGTCCCGCCACGGCTGTTTTTAGTACAATTATTCTGAAAGACCGGACTGCTATTCTCGTCAGTCTCCCCAACGGCGAAAAACGGTCAGCGTGGATAGATATCGATAGTCAGGCGCTTATTGACGAAATCAATAAATTTCGCCGGGAATTGGAGAGATTTATGGATTTCGTTTATGACCCTACCCAAGCCCAAACGCTGTATGATTGGCTGATTCGTCCCTTCGCCTCTGATTTAGAACAAGCCCAGGTCAAAACGCTGGTATTTATCCAAGATGGTATTTTGCGTAGTGTTCCCATGGCAGCACTTCATGACGGGGAGAAATTCTTGGTGCAAAAGTATGCCATTGCCACGACTCCCAGTCTGACTCTAACGGAAAAGAAAGCACTCGACCGTGAACAGCTACGGGCGCTGATCATCGGATTAACCAAGGAGGCGGTTGTGGACGGTCGCAGGTTTCCCGCGTTGAGTAACGTGGGTAAAGAAGTCAGTCAAGTTAAGGCTCAAATGCCGGGGAGTAAGGGACTCCTTGATCAAGAGTTTACACGCGATCGCTTGCAACAGGAACTCAGCCAAACTCTTTACCCAATTATTCATATTGCCACACACGGGGAGTTTGGTACAGAGCCAGAGGATACATTCCTGGTGACGGGAGACAATGGTAAGCTGACTATCATTGATTTAGAGGCAACCCTGCGCCGCATCAATGTGGGTTCTGAGGCGGTAGAACTGCTGGCACTCACGGCTTGTCAAACGGCGGCGGGGGATGACAGGGCGGCGCTGGGTTTAGCGGGTGTGGCGGTGCAAGCTGGGGTGAAAAGCGCGTTGGCGTCATTATGGTTTATTTCAGATGCGTCTACGGTCAAGTTGGTGACTCATTTTTATGAACGCTTGCTGGATGCAGACACGAGTAAAGCTGAGGCGTTGCGGGAGGCGCAGTTAGAACTGATTGAAGCGGAGGGGCAATACAATCATCCTGCTTATTGGGCACCGTTTATTCTGATTGGGAATTGGCTTTGATGGGGTGGAGACTTCGCACCGTCAAAATTTGTCGGTCAGAATTTGTCATTCTGAACGGAGCGATAGCGGAGTGTTAGTCTACTGCTATAACTGGGCGGTTGAAACCGCAGCTACACAAACAAAACCCGCCTGCGCGGGTTTTCACGCCCCTAGTACTGCACCCAGCGTCAAGCCTTACAA
>CAZNNK010000348.1:0-7068 GCA_964574085.1 uncultured Coleofasciculus sp. | reverse complement strand
ATATTACACACATAGATCCGGGGAGCAGTACTTGCCGCGATCGCATCGGTAATGTCTGGGACTAACAGATTCGGCACGATGCTGGTATATAGACTACCTGGACCGACAATAATGTAATCAGCGTCGTGAATCGCTTTGAGGACGGCGGGCAGAGCCGGAGGATTTTCTGGCGTGCAGCCCATCTTGATAATTTTACCATTAGCAGCCGTAATATTCGATTCGCCTTCAATCCGACGCCCATCTTCTAAGTCTGCCCAGAGACAGACATCACTCAATGTCGCGGGGAGGACTCGTCCTCGCACGGCTAAGACTTGAGAACTGGCGGCAATTGCCCGTTCTAAGTCTCCGGTAATCTCACTCATTGCCGTCAGAAATAAATTTCCAAAACTGTGACCCACTAGACCATTCCCCGCCGAGAAGCGGTATTGAAACAGTTCAGTGAGTAATTTTTCTTGGTCAGCTAAGGCGGCTAAACAGTTGCGAATATCTCCCGGCGGCAAAACCCCAAATTCTTGCCGCAGTCGCCCCGAAGAACCGCCATCATCGGCTACGGTGACAATGGCAGTGATATGGGCGCTGTAAATTTTCAGTCCTCGGAGTAAGGTAGACAACCCAGTACCGCCTCCCACAACCACAATTTTTGGACCGCGATACAGACGACGATGGGCGATCAGCATGTCTACCAGTTCTTCATCACCTCCGGGTTTTAATGCCTCAGTAATCGAACCCACCGTCCGGGTTTGTCCCCAGAAGATGAAAATTAAACCGCAAATAATCGCGATCGGTCCGGATACGTAGTTGGGGATAACCGTCGCAATCGTTTCCAGAATGGTGGACGTAAATTGGATTAAGTAAAAAATGGGGGTCAGCTTTGCCCAAATCGCCACCCCCAGACTCGTCAGTAGTACACCTATGGCGCTCAAAAGCAACCAGCGTTTGACGAACAGTCCAGGGGCTAACCACTTAAACCACCGATTAACTTGTCGAGGCGTCCTACCTCTTGACTCGTTGTGCAGGGTACGTAGAGCGCGTTTGAGGAGACTAATTGAGGACATCGCTGATACCAGAAACAGAGAACAAAACTGGATAGACTTTAGCTAAGAGCAGTGCAATTGCTCAAGTCCTTGACATGAGTGGAGAGTTGTCGGCTGTCAACTGTGCCATATTCTTTATTAGCTCTTTTGGATAGGTCGGTCAGGATACATTTGGGGAATTATACTGGGATGGCGATTAATTGAACGGGGGAGTCAAGCAAAATAACTAGTGCAGCACGGCTTCAAATACTAACCAATTAACAAGCTCCTTAAAAGCAGCTGCCATCTGCCATCTGCCTTCTTGTACTAGACTGGTGTTCTAGGATACGGCAAGGTCGATGGGAAAGCGAATTTTAGGACTAGACCCAGGGCTAGCGATTTTAGGCTTTGGGGCAATTATCTGCCAAGCCGAAGTCAAACAGATGACCAAGGTTCGGGGAAAATCAACATCTGAATCAGTGCAGTTATTGGATTTTGGGGTAATTCAAACACCAGCAAGGACCCAGATGGGGCAGCGACTCTGTACAATTTATGAAGATTTGCATACGATTCTGGAGCAGTGCGAACCGGATCTCGTTGCCGTAGAGAAGCTGTTTTTTTACCGGATGGGTAATACAATTACTGTGGCTCAGGCGCGGGGGGTGGTCACGTTGGTGTCAGCCCAGCATCAGGTGCCAATGGTAGAGTTTACACCAGGACAGGTGAAGCAAGCGTTGACAGGTTATGGGAATGCCGATAAGCACGAGGTACAGCAAGCGGTGGCGCGAGAGTTAAATTTAGAGAGTATACCTAAGCCAGATGATGCAGCAGATGCTTTGGCGGTGGCGTTAACGGCATGGTTTTATAGGAGTTCTTCTGCCTTGAGCAATACCAACATGTAATTTGATATAAGATGGGAATCATTACTCGAATCACGGATTGGTTAGAAACCCATTGGGTGACTCCTGCTTATGCTGGATGGATATTAGCGGGTATTGCGATTTGTTTTTTTGGTGCGGCGACCAATACCATGTCGGGGTGGCTTTATGTCATCAGTGGTATCACATTTGCGCTACTGGGATTAGCGGTTATCTTACCGCCGCGATCGCTACGTCATCTGAAAGTCCACCGCCATCCTATCTTTCCGGTTAGTGTGGGTGACGAACTCACCATTGAAATCGATATTGAAAATCCCACCCCTAAATCCAAAACGTTATTACAAGTTCAGGACATTCTCCAATCAGAACTGGGAAAACCCGTGCAAACTGCGATCGAAACCATTGCGCCGAGGGGGGTCTATCACTGGGTTTATTTTCATTCCACCCAAAAGCGGGGCGTCTACCACTGGCATGAAATCCAACTGAGAACCGGAAACCCCTTAGGATTATTTTGGTGTCGTCGTAGCCGCCATGCGCCAGCCACAGCGATTGTGTATCCTACAGTATTACCTTTGACCAGTTGTCCAATTGTGGATGAAATTGGCACAGATGATAGTCTACAACTGTTAAGCGATCGCCGTTCTCAATCCGCCACCGAAGACCTGACGCGATCGCTGAGACCTTACCGGGTGGGTGATCCAACTCGTCTGATTCACTGGCGGACTAGCGCCCGTTATGGAGAATTAATGGTACGGGAGTTAGAAGTCTTTACCGGGTCTCAAGAAATTGTCATTTGCCTCGATAGCGCGGTAAGTTGGCGATCGGAGGATTTTGAATCAGCCGTGATTGCTGCCGCCTCCCTCTATTTCTATGCCTGTTCTCGCCAGCTTGACGCTAGACTCTGGACAGCGAGAACCGGGTTATTACACGGCAACCAAGTTGTCTTAGAAGCCCTGGCTGCAACGCAACCGGGAGAAGATACAGATGCTGGTGATCCTCCCCATCTTCCCTTAATCTGGCTCACCCAACAATCCGCCAGTCTCAATTCCCTTCCTCCGGGTAGTCGTTGGTTATTTTGGTCGCCATCTACAGTAGCCCAACCTGAACGACACACCTCAGGACTGACCAATTGCGCGGGTAGAATTATTGATAAAGAGGAACCCTTACAACGTCAGCTACAGCAAATTTTACCTCAACAGAGGGGTTGAAACTGTAGCCTGTTCCCTGTAGCCTGTTCCCGCCCCTCACCACAAAACTTATTCAGCAGCCCCTACTTAGAAGGCTTGCGTTAAAATGCAAAGAAAAGTGAACAACCACACTAAGGAATTAAGGTATCTAGCGAATTTTACTTATGAGTACATCAGAAAGCACAAATCTTTCCAAGGAGAAAACACTGGCGGCGATGAAGAATTTTGCCGAAACCTATGCTAAACGAACGGGCACTTACTTTTGTGCTGACCCGTCGGTAACGGCTGTCGTCATCGAAGGACTAGCGAAACACAAAGATGATTTAGGTTCACCCCTATGTCCGTGCCGCCATTATGAAGACAAAGAAGCGGAGGTGAAAGCCACCTACTGGAATTGTCCTTGCATCCCCATGCGTGAGCGCAAAGAATGCCACTGTATGCTGTTTTTGACACCAGACAACGAATTTTCTGGAGAACAGCAGGAAATTGCCTTGGAGGAACTTCAAGCAATTCGAGATAGCATGGCTTAATTGTCTTTATTGTCATTGGTCATTTTTAACCTTAAATGATCAATGACTCATAATCTGGACTTAATCACCCATGACTGAACTATTTTGGCAAGGTGTCGAGCAATTTAATCAACAGAAATTTTATGCCTGTCATGACACTTTAGAGGCATTGTGGATGGAGGCAGTCGAGCCAAAAAAACAGTTTTATCAAGGCATTTTACAAATTTCGGTCGCTTGCTACCATCTCAATAATCTTAACTGGCGTGGGGCTGTCATCTTGCTGGGAGAGGGGATTAGACGCTTAGATGACTACCAACCTATTTATGAGGACATTCAGGTAACGGAGTTAATTAGCCACAGTTATCAGCTTTTGCAAACCCTGCAACAAACTGGAGCAGAGGGTATTTCTGATTTAGTCAAGTCATTAACGGCAAATCAACTCAGTGAGGAGGGGGCGTCAAAAATTGTTCGTTTACCTAAAATTATTCGAGTTAATTTAAGTTAATTGTAGGGGCGGGTTTAGGGACTGTAGGGGCGGGTTTAGGGACTGTAGGGGCGGGTTTAGGAACTAACGTTAGCTATTACTGAAATAACGGAACAACAAAACCCGCCCTCCTCACCAATAACGGAACAACAAAACCCGCCCTCCTCCGGACATGATATAACGCAACAACAAAACCCGCCCTCTTCACCAATAACGGAACAACAAAACCCGCTCTTATTCATAAGTCCCAGGACTGGTTTTTTAGAATTATCCCCACCAAAATCCAAGACTTAGGTGGGGATAATGAACAAGTTAACTCTGAGTCGAGTCTTTGCCGAGCAATTGTCCTTTAAGAGAATCAAACTCTTGAGCCAATTCTTGGCGACTTTCGGCTTTCCAAAGATAACGGGCAATAAACCAGATAGTGTAACCAATCCCGACCAGTTCAAAAATTGGGGCTAATAAGGGAATGTCGTTAATGGCATCTAGTACAGCTAGGGTGACATACACGGTGATAAAGCCGGCTATCACTAACCCAATCAAAATGATGGCTTGTTGGTACTCGTAATAAAATGCACTGATTATCGCCGGCAGTTTGGACAGGAAGTCAAATACGGGCTGTACCCATTCCTGCCAAGCTTGATCCGTGGTTTGACCCGCTGCAGGAAGCTTGGCTTGATTGTTAGCCGGAAGTTGGGCGACTGTCCCCGGTTGGTCAACATTGACATCTACTTTAGACTCTGGGCTTTTTGTAGCGTCGGCTTGAGCCGTTTTGACCTCTGGGGGATTACCCTCAGTATATTCAGATTTTTGTGGATTCGGTTCCATAGTTCCTCTACTGTGACCTCAAGTAGGACATTTTATCGTTTGTCTGAGCAGGATGGGTATAATAGGCAGAATATTAAGCTTTCGCCCATATTACCAAAAGTTTTCTCATGACTTCGGTGGAAGCAAAAAACTGATACTCAAACTCTGCCATACCTGGCTCATTTACCTCAATCGATGAGAATGATCCCGCTTTAATCTTTGATTTAGCGGTGGGAGGATGTCAACGTTCCCCTGTTCTATTCACTCGTTACGTGAGTGAGAAAGAAGCATCCGGAAGCCAAATAGCACCCAAAACCCCGACTTCTCCAAGAAGCCGGGGATCTATCTCGCAACGACTATGGGAGATGGGGGCAGGGGTTTGAGCCGTGATCAATAGACTGACCAGCTCATCAATGTTAACGCCTCTACACCAATGTTAGAACAGGGGATGCGATCGCGTCCGGTTCTACTGAGGATGTTTCGCCTGTACAATAGACTTCACAGGAGTTATTGGGACTTTCAATGAGTTTAACTTTATGGAGTTTCGCTCCTACTTTTTGAATCGGTGACTGGAGTAATTGCCGAATATAGATGGCAATATTTTCCGCTGTCGGCACAACCTGGTCAAAGTAGGGGATGTCTTTGTTCAGGAAGGTATGGTCAAAAGGTTCGACGACATAATCATCGATGACTTTCTGCAATGCTTCCAAATCGACAATCATCCCTGTGCGCGGGTCGATTTCTCCTTTTACGGTTACCTCTAAATGATAATTGTGTCCGTGACCATTGGGACGAGCGCATTTGCCATAGATTTCACAGTTTTGGTCATAACTGAGTTGGGGATGAGCCAGCCGATGAGCGGCGCTAAAGTGAGTCGATAGGGTGAGATATGCTTCCATTCCGTTTCCTAAATAATCAGCCCAAAGTTCTGGATGTTCAAACAGTTGGATCTTGACAAGCGGTAAATAAGGTGATAGCTTTTGCCAGATAACACGCGCAATGTTTTCGGTCGTGGGTAAGGTTTCCTGGAAGTCCAGCCAAGTATGATTCAGATAGGCATAGTCCAATTGGCTGGTGACTTCTTGCTTGATCACCTTTTTGACCTGGGATAGGTTTTGCACCATACCGTATTCGTCTAGGTCACCTTCAAGGGATACAAACAGGACATAATTGTGTCCATGACCAGGAAACTGGGCACCTCGACCAAATTTCTGCTGGTTTTCCGCTTCACTCAGTTCGGGTAACCAATAGCGGTGACTGGCGGAGAACTGGGCGCGGCGGTGAATGATGCATTTCATGCGTTTTTGATGCAAGTCAGAATCTGTAAATTTCTGTAAATTAAGGTTATTTCTAGGATAAACGAATATTGGTCATTGGTCAGGGAACAGGGAACAGGGAATAGGGAACAGGGAATAGGGAATAGGGAATAGGGAATAGGGAATAGGGAATAGGGAATTAATAATTTATAATTAATAATTTAGATGCTTAATGGCATCTTGAGCGTCGTGGCGCAAGCTGGTGGCTATTCTGAAGAGTTCTTGACCGATGTGCAGGTAATGTTCGTCGTAGTTGAAGGTAAACCGTTCTAGCTCATCAATACCATCCCCTAACTGATTGAGACAGTAATACAAGTTCGCCGCCACACCAGCAACAGGGGCGGGATTGGGTTGGGAACGAAAGGTACTCTGAGCCTGAATGAGATCGTGACGACAGTTTTCTAGATACGCTTGGAAGTCTTCCATAAGTTCATCGTCAAAGGGATCAGCCGCGAGTTGATTGATTTGAGTATTGAGGGATTTGAGAATGGGAATAATCAATCGATTCACGGGTTTATAGACTTGCTGCAACCAGATTTCTAGGTGGGTATCAGCATTATGCGATCGCGCCCGTTGACGTTGATACTGTTTTTGTGCTGCTTCGTTGCGCTGTTGGCGATTGCGGCGTTTGGCTGAAAACTGTGTAAAAAGCTGTTGATCGTAAGAATGGCGTCGTTGAGGATCGCTGAGAACTTCATACGCCCCATTAATCTCGATAATTTTTTCCGAGTTAGTCGTTTCAGTTTGGCTATCGGGATGAAAGCGTTTCGCTAAACGCCGATAGGCTTGCTTGATTTCTTGGGTTGTCGCTTGGGGGTGGATATCGAGTGTTTGGTAATGATTGTCATTCGTCATTCGTCATTCGTCATTCGTC
>CAZNNK010000347.1:0-7084 GCA_964574085.1 uncultured Coleofasciculus sp. | reverse complement strand
CTGGTGGACCCTTACTGAATGCGCGAGGTGAAGTCATTGGCGTGAATACTGCTATTATCCAAGGAGCGCAAGGACTCGGTTTTGCTATACCCATTGACATCGCCAAACAAATTTCTCAACAACTGATTACTAAAGGAAAAGTCGAGCATCCTTATCTAGGTATTCAAATGGTAGCGCTGACGCCAGAAATTAAGCAAAAAATCAATACGAATCCCAACAATACGATGCAAATTCAGGCAGACGAAGGGATTTTGATTGTTCGGGTTGTACCGAATTCTCCGGCTGATGAAGCAGGATTACAAGCGGGTGATGTGATCCAAGAAATTGACAATCAATCCGTGACCGAGGCGGAAACTGTTCAGGAGTTAGTTGAAGCAAATGGCGTTGATAATCCTTTACCCTTAGAAGTACAACGGAACGGTGAAACCTTGGAATTAACAGTAAGACCCGAACCACTGCCCCCTGGAGATGAATAATATCACATCCAACAGTTCAAAGGACAAATGACGGTAACATTAAGCTTAGGTTTGACTAGGGTAGGGTTGATTAGCTTTGAGTAGCTCTTATGTAACGGTGCGAGTATGGTCGGAATAGTCATTGTTTCTCACAGCGCCCTCCTCGCCGCAGGAGTGCAAGAATTAGCAAGGCAAATGGTGCAAAATGCCGTACCCCTGGCTAGTGCAGCCGGAATCGATGATGCTGAAAATCCCTTGGGTACAGATGTGATGGCAATTCAAGACGCGATCGCATCGGTTTATAGTCAAGATGGGGTCTTGGTGCTGATGGATTTGGGTAGTGCTGTCCTCAGCGCAGAAATGGCATGGGAGTTTTTGACAACAGAGCAACAAGCTAATGTAAAATTGTGTGCCGCCCCCCTAGTGGAAGGAACCATCGCCGCCGCTGTACAAGCCGCGACGGGAGCAAGTTTGGAAGCGGTAATCGCAGAAGCCCAGAATGCGTTAACAGCCAAAGCCTCTCAGTTATCAGTTGAACATCCAAGTTCAGTGTCACCGGAACCCTCACCGATAGAATCGGCAGAAATCACCCAGGAAATACATTTAATGCTGAAAAATTCCTTGGGATTACATGCGCGTCCAGCCGCTCAATTTGTGACCACAAGTTCCCAGTTTCAGTCTCAAATTTGCTTACAAAATATTACCAAAGGGACTGATAAAGTTAATGGCAAAAGCATTAATCAGGTAGTAACGTTAGGCGTGCGTCAAGGAGATGAAATAGCCATATCTGCCACAGGAAATGATGCCCCCGCTGCCTTGAGTGCCTTGCAGCAATTGGTGGAGAATCAATTTGGCGAGTCAGACTCTATTCAAAATGTCGGGGCGGTAGGGACACCATCCTTGCGCCCTGACCCTGATCGAGGTAACGAATCAGACAGGAAATCGCCATATTCCGATTCTCAACCGTCAAACACCCATAATTTATCCGGTATCCCCGTCTCCCCAGGAATCGCGATCGCACCGATTCTATTCTATCCGGTTGATTCCTTACAGGATGGGAAAAAAAATGAGAGTATCCTGTCTCAATTTTCCCTCCCCGTTGCTGCACAATTCCCGGATAATCCTGAAGCCGAATGGGAACAATTACAAATAGCCCTTTCAACGGCTAAATCTGAGATTCAACAAATCCGTCACCAGACAGCAGAAGTAGCGGGGGAAGCCGAAGCTGCCATATTTGATGCTCATTTACTCTGTTTGTCTGATCCGGTATTACTTGATGGGATTCATCAAGAGATTTTTGGTGAACAAAAAACGGCGGCTACGGCTTGGCAAACGGTTGTCAATGAGACGATTATTTCCTATCAACAACTAGACGACTCCTATTTACAAGCCAGGGCGGCTGATATGGCGGATGTGGGACAACGGGTGCTGCGGCTGCTGATGGGAGAAGAATTACCGCCGCTTGAGTTATCAAATCCAACGATTTTAGTGGCAAACGAGTTGAATCCTTCACAACTGATGCAGCTTGATTTAACAAACGTTATGGGGATTTGTACCGCCACTGGAGGCGCAACCTCTCATCTGGGAATTTTAGCGCGATCGCGGGGTATTCCCACGGTTATGGGTGTGGGATCTGACCTATTGTACCTAGAAACGGGTACAGTCATTGGCTTAAATGGGGAAACGGGTCAGATTTGGATAGAACCCGATACTACCCAAATGCAGCAACTCGAAGCATTGCGGGACAAGCAGTTAGCCAGCGCAGAAGCGTTAAAAGCCAAAGCCCAACAACCTGCGAGTACCCATGATGGACATCGGATAAACGTTATGGCGAATATTGCTAGTGTCACTGATGCCCAACTTGCCCAATCCAACGGTGCCGATGGGGTAGGATTACTACGAAGTGAATTCCTGTATTTTGAGAGAAAAGAAGCACCGACAGCCGCACAACAGGAAGAAATCTATCGCGCGATCGCACAAATTATTTCCCCGAATCCTTTGATTATCCGTACCCTAGATATTGGCGGCGATAAGTCTCTCCCTTACCTGAACAAAACTCAAGAAGATAATCCTTTTTTAGGATGGCGGGGAATTCGAGTATTACTGGATTGTCCTGACTTATTTAAAACTCAGTTGAGTGCCATTTTACGGGCAAGTCATGCATATCCGATTAAACTTTTATTGCCCATGGTTGCCTCAGTCGGGGAAATTCGCGCTACGAAACAGCTAATTGCCCAGGTGAAAGCTGATTTGCGAGAACGAGAGATTCCCTTTAATGAGACAATTGAAATTGGGATTATGGTAGAAGTTCCCGCAGCGGTAGCCCTTGCGGATAAACTGGCAGCAGAGGTAGACTTTTTCAGTATTGGCACGAATGATTTGAGTCAATATGTCATGGCGGCTGATCGCACGAATACTCAGGTAACAGCCCTAGCTGATGCCTTTGAACCTGCGGTGCTGCGAATGATTCAGCAGACGGTAAAGGCTGCCCATAAAGGGGGGATTTCTGTTGCTGTTTGTGGTGAGTTGGCTGGGGATGTTTTAGCAATACCCATTTTAGTGGGGTTAGGGGTGGATGAGTTGAGTCTGAATCCAGCGGCGATTCCTAGAATTAAGGCAGCGCTTGCTCTCTGGACAAGGGATGAAGTTGATGCGATCGCGCGGGAGGTGTTACAGTTTGATTCGGCTGAGGCGGTGAAAAGGTATGTGGCTGGGCAGTTGAAAATAATCGGTTGATTTGTGGTATTTGTCTAATTCTGTTGAATGGGTTGGTGTCAATGTTATGTTTTTTTAACGCAGAGGACGCAGAGGTTAACGCAGAGGTACGCAGAGGGGGTTAAAGGATTTGAAGCCAAATTTTAGAGAATTCAAACCTAACCGGAGATGAGATAAGTCAAAACTATATCTTTGAGCGACGTGAAGGGTTAAGAGTTAAATTTTACAAGTTAAAGGCTGATGAAAAAACTGATTAATAATCCGGATAATGTAGTCAGAGAGAGTCTAGAAGGGATGGCATTGGCGTATCCTGAGCTGATTAAGGTTTATTTTGATCCGCATTTTATTTATCGCGCTGATGCGCCAATTCCCGGTAAAGTCGCATTGGTGTCTGGGGGCGGGAGTGGACATGAACCGATGCACGGTGGCTTTGTGGGTATGGGTATGTTAGATGCGGCTTGTCCGGGTGAAATTTTTACCTCTCCTACTCCGGATCAAATGCTAGAAGCGATTAAACGAGTGAACAGTGGTGCTGGGGTTCTTAATATTGTCAAAAATTATTCCGGCGATGTGATGAATTTTGAGATGGCGGCGGAACTAGCGTATTCAGAAGGTATCCCGGTTTTTAATAGTTTAATTGATGATGATGTGGCGGTTAAAGATAGTCTTTATACCCAAGGGCGTCGCGGCGTTGGCACAACGGTATTAGCGGAAAAAATATGCGGTGCGGCGGCGGAACAAGGGTACAATTTACAGCAATTGGCTGAACTTTGCCGTCGCGTGAATCTGAATGGGCGCAGTATGGGTATGGCGTTAACCTCTTGTACAACTCCTGCTAAAGGGAGTCCTACGTTTGACTTATCTGAAGACGAAATAGAAGTGGGAATTGGGATTCATGGAGAACCGGGGCGACAACGAATGGCGATCAAGTCGGCTGATGAAATTACGGAAATGTTGGCGTTGTCAATTATCGAAGATTCAGCCTATCGCCGTACCGTGCGGGAGTGGAATCAACAACAGGGAGAATGGGTGGACAGAGAACTGATTGACTCGCCTTTTGAGCAGGGGGATTCTGTTTTGGCGTTTGTCAATGGTATGGGGGGTACACCTCTGTCTGAATTATATATTGTCTATCGTAAGCTGGCAGAAATATGTGACAAGAAAGGACTGAAGATTGTGAGAAACTTAGTGGGTTCCTATATTACCTCTCTAGAAATGCAGGGGTGTTCAATTACCCTGCTCAAGATGGATGATGAGCTAATTAAACATTGGGATGCCCCCGTAAAAACACCGTGTTGGCGTTGGGTGATTTAGAGTTATCGTCTCAAAGTATAAGACAAGAATAACTATGACAATTCGTGCTTTTTTTAGAGCGGTACAAGTTGATACAGCTCAACCTCCTTACAATACAATTCACCTGAAAATTACCTATCCAGCTAAGATGTCGGGGGGTGAACTAGAACGCAACTGGGGAACTGTCCCTGTGGACTCACAACAAGCCCCTTTTCCGGTGGTAATTTTCTTTAGCGGTGTTAATTGTAGCCTAGAGATTTATCAATGGCTGGCGGTGAAGTTAGCCGAACGCGGATTGGTTGTGGTTACATTTAACTGGGTAGCAGAAAATATACCGGGAATCGTCAGTTTGACGCCTGGAGTTGATGTGACCTCCTGGACACCAGAAACCTACGGAACTCGTCCCTCAGCTTCGGCTTTACCAGCACTGTTGGCTGAATTGGAACAGTTACAAGCTGAAGGAATTCTGGCTGGAATGCTGAATCTCCAGCAGATTATTTTAGGGGGACATTCTGCGGGTGGTAGAGTCGCCATTGAAAGTGCAAACCCCCAATTTTTTCCCCAAGTAGTAGCAGCCTTTGCCTATGGCGCTCATACCATGGGCGGGGTGAATTTTGGGTATAAACCTGGGACGATTTTACCGTTACCCGATTTAACTCCTTTACTGCTCATGGGCGGTACATGCGATGGCGTTATTGCTAACAGTAGTCACCGTTATGGTATCACGTCTACGGATGCCACTACGTCAGTTATCCGGACATTCTCGGAAGCAATTACTGGAGGAAGAAATGACAACTATCTAGTCCTCATAGAAGGGAGTAATCATTTTTCTATTGCTGAACCCTTTGACTCAACCACAGGTCAAGCTTTTCTCGATTTTCCGGCAACTCAACCGGAAAATAAAATTCGTAACGTTATAGCTGAAGTCATTGGTCTTTTTATTGATGCTCACGTTCGTCAAAAGACCGAGGCATCCCAGGCAATCGCTCACTTATTAGAGGGTAACAATCCTCTGATTCACTTAGTTAAGCGCAAATAGAAAAATTGATAGCTCTTCTAGAGTGGTTATGATAAATTACCTATAAAAAACTAAATGATTGAAGGAAGTGTCGCGGGTGGGAACGGAGAAATTTTACATGAGGGTTATATAGATGAATTGGCGTCCGATGATGTAACGGCTGTCATGATTCCTGCAAATCATTATTTTGTCCTGGGAGATAATCGGAATGGATGTTGCTATGATAGCCGTACCCTATGATTTATACCTAAAGAAAAAGTTAAAGCCAGAGTAACTGAAATTACTTTACCTTTCAAGCGCTGCGGTAAGATTACTAAAGTTGACTATCCTTAATTGTTTGAGAGACGTCATGGCGCTTCTTCTAGATGAGTCGTTTTAAAATTTGAATCACCCGATGGAGTTGGTTATCACGGCGCGTTGAGAGGGTAAATTTGTCGGATAAATCATATTCTTTTTGCTGAGGGTTGAGTTTCACAAAAAGGTAATCTTCTCCGGTGGTAATTAAACCATAAGCGGGATTCTCAGTTGTCGGGTTAGACATCATGTAGGCGAGGGTTTGGGGTAAAGCATGCATCACATTGAAACCATAGCGTTTGGTTTCTAAAAGGATGAGCCATAGTCTATCCTGCATGACTAAAATATCAATGAGTCCCTCTAGGATTTGGTCTTTGTCTTCGATTTCAATTTTGATGTATTTTTCGCCTTTTGATGAGATAGGGGGGATCGTACAAGCCTAATAGTTCTAGAATGGGAGCGATTATAATCAGATTTACGGTACTTTCGGTAATCGCACCTTCGGCTTGGTAATAACGATAACGAGTTCGTAGGCGATCGCACTTGGTAACCAAGCCCCTACGACGGTTGGCGCTAACTGAAAACTCGGATTCTGAATCCTATATCCTCTACAGGATAAGGCTTGCGGCGGAATGACTTAACGGGTACGATGCTTTGATTGGGAAGGGTTTTGGGTGAAACGTTTAAGATTTGATACGAGACTCTTGTCAGATTCCGCTATGCATTTGCTAGATTAGGATATCTTTTCGGTGTTTTCCCGATGAACTCAGTCCAACTCGGTATCCGTATTCCTACTCATCTTAACCAACGTCTGACTGACTATATTGAACGCACGGGGTTGTCAAAGACGGAGATAGTGATTAATGCATTGGCGTCTTATATGGGGTGTAGTGAGGAGATTCCCCTGAATGAACGGGTGGCGTCTCTGGAGGCGAAGGTGATGGTGTTGGAGGGATTGGTTAAGGAAAGGTAAGCCAAAACCGTTTGATGTGACCTAATTTTGTCCTCTACAGAACAATGGGATAGCTGGTGAGTAACTTCAATGATTTAATCGAAATCTCTGGGTGTAACAATCCTTCTCGTCAGGGGGATGTAATTTTTGTCCACGGATTAGGGGGTACAGCGCGGGGAACTTGGCAGCCTCAGGAAAAGCAGGATGATGATAATTTTTGGTGCGCCTGGTTGGGGGAAGATTTACCCGATGTGGGAATTTGGTCACTGGGGTATGAGGTGGAACCCTTTCGCTGGAAAGGCAATTCTATGCCATTGTCAGATCGCGCCACGAATAGTTTAGATCTGCTGGATAGTT
>CAZNNK010000346.1:0-7103 GCA_964574085.1 uncultured Coleofasciculus sp. | reverse complement strand
TCTTGTCCCAACCATAAAATAAAAAACCTACACCTGTAAGCTCACCCCATCTCCCCCAGACTCCCGTTCACTCTATCTTTACGGATTTCTCACGCACTCTTCACACACACAGTACTGAAACCAGTCGTAGTCTCCGTAAAAAGGAACATACCCAAATAAATTGATAGTCTTTCTCAACAAACCCTGATTAGCTTAAGACTATTCCCCTGAGGGGCATTGGGTAAATTGAATTGAGAAAATGCGAATGAGTTATCAAGAAATCCGCTGGTGGACAATCGCTGTTTTAGAGATTGCTATACTGGTGAGTTCGCCGTTCTTAATCCGTATATTCTATCACTTGCCGTAATCTGAAATAACAAGAACCCATTGAAGTTCAGCATTCATACTACTGTGTGGACATGCCAAACCACTCTTGGTATAACCCTTGGTATGTCCCATCTTCCATCAACTTTAACAATGTCAAATTAATTTTTTCCCGCCAGAGGCTACCTTCAGGTAGCGCAATCCCATAATTTTGTTGTTGAAATGTCGGCTCAATCAACTTAACCTTGCCTTGCCCTTCAGATGTCGCATAATTCTGTAGGGCAGGTGCATCATAAACCACAGCATCCACTCGTTCATCCTCTAGGGCTTGATAAGCCTCTGGCAAGGTTTTAAACAAAATGGATGCTACTCGATGATCCTGTAGATACTCTTGAGCCGCACTTTTTTCCACTGTCGCTACTCGCACATGATGTAAATCCGCAGGCGTGGCGATCGCGCCGCGCAATCCTTGTAATGTGAAGCTAGTGGTAATACTGGCGGTGAAATAGGCAAAGATGAAATAGCCTGCACACATCCAAACTAAAGCAAATAACCGTCCTAATGCTTTTTTGGGGGTTTTATCCCCATAACCCACGGTTGTCACAGTTACCGCCGCCCACCAGAAGGCTTCCCAGATACCGGGTAGGTAAGATTGGGGAAACTCCTCGTTATGTTGGCGTTCCACAAACCAAATAACATGAGCCGCGATCAATAAACAGAGGACAAAAAATCCTATTGCATAATAAAGGGCTGGCGTCAATAAAATTCTCAAAATCCCTTGCCAAAGAGTATTTACAAGGCTACGGTTTTGAGCAGAGACCATAATTTGCAACCCCGATTCAAAATAGGGGTGGGAAAAATCGATCACTTCTTCCCGTTCAGAGGTAATCGTCACCCCTGCGATCGCCACATCAGCCATCCCTTGTTCGACTTCCGCTAAGAGTTGACCAATGGTATCCACGCCTTGCAGTTGGTAACTGACCGCCATTTGTTCAGCCAGCTTGTCCCACAGTTCAATACTAAATCCCCGGTAAGTGCCATTGTCGTCAATCACGAATGGCTCAAACACCTTAGTAATCACTCGTAAGCTTGAGGATGAGGATGTGTCGTTAGGATTGGGCGATCGCTCTATTGGGGAGTTTGTCAAAGACACAACCGCGCCCTGATCCCCGTTGGCTAGCACCATCCTCACCGTTGCTGATGGATGTAGTTGACTCGTGCTAAGACAAGAAAACACTAGCCAAACAACTAGCGCTGTGAGACAACTCAAAACCCAGTAACCAACGGTTTTAAGATTCACGACGAACGAACGGTATGACCATAAACATGCCATTCAACAAATTTTAGATTTTAGCATTTTGAAGTCACTAAAACCTAAAACCTATTGTTCACCCGTGCCGTTAGCTTACCAGCTTTATCCCGATTACATTAGCATCCATTAGATAGACTTTACTCAACTTTGCCCCTCTCAAGTCCGCACCTCTGAGGTTAACTCGGCTCAATTTGACCCCCCTCAAATCAGTACCTCTTAAATCAGCATCGGTTAAATCGGCACCCTTAAGGTCTGCATGTCTCAAATCTGCACCCCTGAGATCAGCACCGATTAAATCAGCCGCTAGCAATTCAGCCCTCCTGAGTTGAGCGCGGGTCAATTTGGCGTAGCTGAGGTTGGCTAAACTGAGGTCAGCACCATTCAGATTAGCGCCTTGTAGGTCTGCTTCACTCAAGTCAGCACCACTCAGGTCAGTCCTTTCCAGGATAGCTCCCCGCAGGTTAGCCGCCATTAGATCCTTACCACTGAGGTCTTTTCCACTTAGATTAATCTTCACAGGCTTTTCCATGATTTTGTTATACAGGCTTGTCTTTAATTGTTATTCATCCCTAGGGATATATTTCATCAGCCATTTGTCGCAAATGGCTTCAGTGAAATTGCTGAATATTTTGAATCTAGGCGAATTGGGTGGCTGAAGACGCGGGATTTTTATTTAATTAAATTTTAAGGATAAGTAAACCCACTTAAGCACAAAACTCGATTTTGGTATACCAGACAAGGGTTAGCCGATTTTACGTAGGAAGCATTTTTGACCGAAAACCTAACGCCCGCAGAGGTGGCTTCCTCCTTTGGAAGAGTGCGATCGTTAATATAGTCAGTAGCGCTATATCATAGGGCACGGCGATGCCGTGCCCCTACCGAATCAATTATCCCTGAGATGGAGTAGGGACACGATACTATCGTGCCCTGATATAGGTTAAGGTTAAAATTAGACGATAATCACCTTAGCTGTAGTCTGTTGTGCCAATCACAGACAGCGCTTGACGAACTGAGGGGTAAGACACTGACGGTGAAATAGAAAATGTATTCGCGCTTCATCCCGATTGGACAATTGAAATTCTCTCTCCCGATCAGAATGCGACTAAGGTGATCAGAAATATTCTCCATTGCCTAAGACACGGCACTCAGTTAGGATGGTTTATTGACCCGGATGAGCGCTTAATTCTTGTATTTCTACCGGGACAACAACCCTTGGAAATAACAGGTGATGATCCGTTACCTGTACCGGAGTTTTTGGAATTAAATCTAACTGTTGCTCAGGTATTTGGTTGGTTAAAGGCAGGCAAATCTTGAGACTACAGCAATTGCTATAGCCATTGTGTATTATTTTACTTATCTTTTGGGTAAAAACAAGGTATTCTCAATTTCTTCTCTGACCGGACGAGTTATATTAGAATTGCTATTCAGCTCCTCCACCAGACATCTATTAGCATTATAATATTGCTTCAGTAAATCCCGTTGATCGTCGTTCAACTGTAAATCGTGACCCAAAATATTCCTTATTTGATCAATCCAGTCTTGACCATTATTTTGCCGCCAATCTTCAAAACGATATTTCTCTTTATCAAGGTCAGGCAGTTCAGCTTGAATTTGTTGTAATGCTTGCTTCAATTCAGGCTCAAGCTCAAGAGCAAAGATAGAAACAATAACATTTGCTGGATCAATATTAGGGTTATCGAAAAAGGCAATATCAAGAACAACGTCACAGGCACGATTAAAGCAAGAGAAAAATCGACGAGCTTTACCAGGTGAACAATTAGGGTCAAGTTTACGGGCAAATGTAAGACCAAGCAACCAAATGAGAGCCAGGTAAAATGCTCGGACTTTTACGGGTTGGTAATGAGGTTCAGTTTGAAGAGATTTTTTATTTACCCACGTAAGAAGTTCTTGTAATTTCTCATTGTTAGCTATTAGCGCATCAGCTTCTGCTTTCTTTTGCCATAAAGTGGCTTCGTCAGCGTTTACGGTACTAGCTGTCTGTGAACTATCTTCGGATGATTCTTTTTCGGTTACTCCCAGTTCTTTCAGCTCATCCACAGACTGTTTGATAAAGTGATTAACTAACCAATCACGGGCAGGAGAGAAGTTGCGATCAAAATTCAGATATATCGCGCCTACTAATGCCTCAAACATCTCACCAAATAGAGAAACTTGTTTGTTTATCTCTTTATCTTTTTCACTTCCTCCAAGTCTACAGATCTTCCTTAAGTTTAACTTGCGTGCAAATTCACAAGCTTTTTTCCGAGTCACCAGGTTTTTTTTAAAGTCAGTAATTTTACCTTGATTTAGAGTAAAGTCATTTTCATGTAAATAATCAACTACAACAGCATTGAGAATTACATCGCCCAGAATTGCCTGTCTTCTGTAATCACACTCCTGCTTGTGTTTTTGCTGCGAATTTAAGTTGCGGTCTTCATAGATATATGAAGGATGCGTCAGGGCAATTTCCAGCAACTCCGTATGGTTAAAATCAGCAATGTTGATTGCCTTTTTAACAGCCTCTATATTTATATCCATAATTCAAACTATAAATTGAACTGATAGTAGCAATTTTATGTGCAATCTAGGTTTTAAATTTCCTTAAATTTTCCATCTGAGTCAACATACCCAACGACTCGTGAAGTTTTAGTAACACTGTTGGACTGTAATTCGGTTAGGTCTCTTTCTAAATTCAGTGCAGTTTTACAATTTTCACTAACAAAAACTACGAAACAATCAAAATCATCTTTCTTGCTATCACTAGCAATATCTTTGATTTTTATTTCCAATAGGGTTTTGTAATTAGCTATCGAAGAATTCATTATATGGACTTTTATACTCTTGAGTTTTTCGTCCTTGTCTGTAATTTTAAACCTTAAACGCTTGTCCGGAACCTTGGTAATGTCCTGGTGAGGATTCTGACGCTTTAACCACTCAAAAACGGCTGCTTCTACTATTGCCACCGAGTCATAGACTCTATCTGCATAAGCATAGAAAGCCCTATCGTCATCTCGATGAGCCAGCAAATAGGAGCGTAATTCCTTTTTGCTCATTGTCTGAAAATTAGGTTGCATTGTCATAAATTAACTCACCATCAGGGTCAATTAATATTTCTATATCGTCCCCAGCCAGAATAAACAGATTGCCTGTCCGTTCATCAATGCGAACAAGGAAAATAGGCTGGTACATCTTGGTTAAAGCATAACAAACTAAGTAACACTTCGATGCCTGGGCTGCCGTTGGAAAAATTTTTCATCCTCCAACCACTTCAGTCTATCTAGTTTACATTTTTCCAGCCCTTGACACTTTAATCCTGACCCTATAGCTACACAACGATCGCCCGGACAGAATGTTAAACTGACTGCCAAAGCTTAATTTTGCGATCGCTCCCCGCACTGACCAGAATATCCCCATGAGGACTAAAGGCTAAAGAACGAACGGGTTGAGAATGCCCTGACAGCTTGGTTAATCGTTGACCATTTTGAACATCCCACAATTCAATCAGCGCCCCACTTCCACTGGCGAGAACTTGGCTATCGGGACTAAATGCCAAAGCCGCCACACCCGAAGACTCTGGTGCAAACGTCCGTATTGATTTACCGGTTTGGGGATTCCAGAGGGTGATAGCCCCACTGCTACCACTGGCAAGCATCAGACCATCGGGGCTAAATTCTAGGCAGGTAATACTCGTAGACTGATTGGTAAACGTGCTTAGGGGTTTACCATTGTGAGGATTCCACAGTTCGAGAGTGCCATTCAAACTGCCCACGGCACAACTATGACCATCTGGGTTAAAGGCAATATGTCGGGCTGAATCTGAATTTCCGGCTAAAATACGCAGCAATTTACCTGTTCGTACTGCCCAGAGTTTAATTTCCCAATCCCCACTACTAATTAAAATCTGACCATTTGGACTAAAGACAATATCTCGCACCCGATCCGCACGACTCACCAAAGTATTAATCAGTTTTCCGGTACTGAGTGACCACAGTTTGATGGTTTTATCAAAACTGCCACTGGCTAAAATTTGACCATTTGGACTAATTGCCACACAGGTTACGCGGTGGCTATGTCCAGTTAGGTTATGCAAGGGTTTGCCTAGGCGTAATGCCCACAGTTTAATGCTTTTGTCATAACTGCCACTGACTAACGTCTTACCATCTGGACTGATGGCAATGGAACGAATCGCATCCGTATGTCCAGAGAGAGTCCGGCGTAGTTTCACCTTTTCCCAGGGATGGGGTGAGGTGGACATGGGCAATAACTGAGTAATCAGAGACATCAGTCCTTTGGCTTTGGACGGAGTGGGCGATCGCTTCTTGATCGGAATCGGTGACGGTGGCGGTAAGTTGGGCTTGGGCGCAATAATGTCTTCAATACAACGCCGAATCATGGCTGGAGTTTGCGGTCGCTGACCGGGAAACGTCGCCATCAGATAATCAATTAAATCGGCTAATTCTTTACTAATTGGCGGCGCACTCTCTCGCCATTGCAATTTGCCCGTCCGGGGGTGAGACTCAAAATCGTTGGGGGATTTGCCTGTGAATAAATAGACAAAGGTGCGACCTAGGGCAAAAAAATCTGATTGCGCTACCGCTTTGCCCTCCATTTGTTCCGGTGGTGTATACCCACTAGAGATAATCACGGTGCCGGTTTCATCTTGTTTTTGCCGTTGTAAGTAGGTTTCGGTGATCTCCCGCACCGCCCCAAAGTCAATTAATGCCAGTTGCCCATTCGGTCGCAGGATAATATTGGAGGGCTTGATATCTCGATGGATTAGCTCTTGTTGGTGCAGTCGTTCTAAAATATCTACAAGTTGTTTCAACCATCTGATCGCCAGATCTTGATTGATCACCGATCGCTTCTGATGCGATCGCCACTGCTTCAACGTGATCCCCTCAATTTTCTCCATGATCAAGCAGTGCAGGGAAACATCTGTCCCCTGTGACCAGACAAAATAGCCGTCTGACTCAACTCTGGGAATCCCCGGATGCTGAAGCCGACTTAAGACTGTAGCTTCGCGTTGGAAGAGGGATACCGCTTTTTCCTTGGCATCCTCGCCGTAAAACCGATCCAGATTCAGGATTTTCAGGACTTTGGCAATTCCCTGATCATCGACTTCAAAGGTCTGACTAAACCCACCTTTACCGAGTTTTCGCAGGACTCGATAACGGTTTTGAAGCAACAGGTTGGGGTATATCATGAGGGGAGTTAGAAACAGTAATCTTGGCTACATCGCAGTATCACTTATCTCTTTTTGCGTCGCCATTTATACCAAAGCTCTCGGGTCGGCTTACAATCTGCCTTCAATCGCTTCCAGCAAGTTAATCGTGTTAAGTCGTGCATATCCCACCACTTGGTCAGATGTTCCTTCTAGTATAGAAAGAATCGCTTTCAGTTGATCGTCTAGGTTATCTACGCCTTTTAACCCATACAATCGATCCCGGACGCGAGTAAGAATTAGGCGAATTTGCAGCGTCTTCAGATC
>CAZNNK010000345.1:0-7111 GCA_964574085.1 uncultured Coleofasciculus sp. | reverse complement strand
AGCTGTTCGGCATTTAAACCTTAATGTCAATAATGGCTCTCATCCTTGTAGTGCGAGCATCTTGCTCGCTACTAATACCCAATTTAAATGCATGACAGCTTAGACACATCGATTAGGACTTTCGGCACCATTGTAGAGACGTTGCATGCAACGTCTCTACATATTGGTGGAAATAAACTCAATCCTGTTAAGTGAGATAAATAATCCTCACAGCCTGACAAATGACAAATGACAAATGACAAAAACCATGTTTCAAACCAACCCGCCTCAAGACCCGAAAAAAGTTTTGCCCACGATGTACGATCTCAAGAGTGAAGACCCAGAGGAACCCGGTTTGCCTGACAAATATCATTTACTACAAGCGCGTTTCCTTGAAGACACTTTCTGTCCTCCCCACTACCCAACGGATCGCATTTTTGTTGCCAGCGATTTGAATCTTTACTACAATCCGCGCCAACCCAATTGGTACAAACGCCCTGACTGGTTGGCTGTGGTGGGGGTTGATCGACTCTATGAACAACGGGATTTACGCATGAGCTATGTAGTGTGGCAAGAAGAAGTCAATCCCTTTGTCGTGGTAGAACTGATTTCACCGGGTACTGAAAAAGAAGACTTGGGAGAGACGCTGCGGGAAGTGAATCAACCGCCGACAAAATGGGATGTTTATGAACGCATTTTGCGTGTTCCTTATTACATTGTGTTTAATGGTCGCACGAACCAGCTGAGAGCGTTTCAGTTAATGGGTAGTCGCTACACCGAGTTAGATGTTAGCGAACCGCGTGTGTGGATGAATGATATTCAGCTAGGGTTAGGACTGTGGCAGGGTTTCTATGGGGAATGCGATCGCCTCTGGTTGCGTTGGTATGATGCAGAAGGCAACTGGATTTTGACTCCCTCAGAACGAGAAAGACAAGGCGTTGAACGAGAAAGGCGACGGGTAGAGAGATTGGTCGAACAATTGCGATCGCTTGGTGTGGAACCGGATTTGGATTTGGAGGGTTGGTAGCCATATAACCAATGACACAAGTTAAGAAACAATAAGTTCTTACCTCTGGAGAAGAGGCTGCGGATTGCGGCAAAGTTTGGCAGTATAAAGAATAGGTATCTGCTGCTAGTGCAGTGTGACGGAAATAACCCCACAGTTAATCACCAGGAGAGAGAAAAAGGATATAACCTAAACATTACAGCCTTGGAGTCTGTTTGTCCCAGCTACAGCCTGCGCCCTACCCAATTATTATGCAGCCTGACACCACCGCCACTACCTTCCCTGCTTTAGAGCATTTCATCGACGATCATCCCCTAAGTATTAATGCTGAAGCAACCCTAGTTGAAGCGATCGCTCTGTTAAATCAAGGACAATCCTTGTCGGCGTATCAGTCTGGGCAAATTCCCCGAAAACCCGAACGTTCCCGTCGCTGCATCTTGGTGACTGAAAACTCAGCATTGAGGGGAATAGTTACCACACGGGACTTGATTAAGCTGATGCTAGCTGGGGTGAATTTTCCAGACACCAAGGTGGTTGATGTGATGCTGCGATCGCCTGTTACGTTAACTCTCTCTGATTCCTGTCATCTGTTTACTGCTTTATCCCTGTTCGAGAGCTATTCGATTGATCATCTCCCGGTTTTGGATGAACAGGGGAAACTGATTGGATTAATCACAGTAAATAGTATTTGTCAAGGGTTACCAGAACTGAATTTGCTCCAGTCACAATCTGTGGCGACGGCAATGACGACTCCGGGGCTACAAGTCCCCTTAACCACCTCGATTCTGGACGTGGCACAACAGCTCGTCGAGACTCAGGAACATTGTGCCATATTGATTCAGGAAACAGCAATCGGAGATGAAATTAACGGGAAAACCTTGACCCAACACCAGACGGCGTCTCACCCCTCCTCGATTTCTGACCATTCCCTACCTGTAGGATTAATTACAGACCATGATTTAATCCACTGTTTACAACTCTCGGTATTTGGACTGGACTTGTCAAAAACACCCGTATCGATGGTGATCAAAACACCCAGTTTGAGTCTCCATCCCGATGATTCCATAAAGCAGGGACTTGAACAGATGCAGCAGGTTGGACAAATTCCTCAATTCGTCTACCAATCTCCAGAAAACCTGCTCGGAATTTTCACCCCAACTGACATTATTAAAGCGCTGAATCCCCTGGCGTTGCTGAATCAAGTTGAGCAATTACAGCAAACAATCACTCAACAAGCCAACCAACTTCAGCAAACCCTGAATGAGTTAAACCAAGCCGAAACCACTCTGGGAACGAACCATCAGCGTTTACAGTTGATTCAAAAAATAGCCAGCACTCCTACATTGAACGGGAAAGACTGGCAAAGAGAATTGAGTGAGTTGACAGAAGCCGCTTCAGTCTCTCGGTGTCTTCCGTCCTCTTCATTAGCAGAAATTCCCCAAGCGAATGGAATTGAGCCGCCTCAGGTTGCCAATATCGTCAAAACCGCAACGGAACGGTTGGAATTAATTCTCCGCGCCTCCCAGGATGGATTTTGGGACTGGAATATGATGACTGGGGAAATTTATTTCTCGCCCCGATGGAAAGAAATGTTGGGTTACGCCGATTGGGAATTGCCGAATGAATTGGCGTCTTGGGAGAAGGTGATTTTTGATGAAGATCGAATGGCGGCATTAAAACTGATTGAAGACTATAACAGGGGTAAGGTTTCTCGCTTCCAAACCGTCCAACGCTTCCATCATAAAAACGGCTCAACGGTTTATATTTTGTCCCGGGCAATTCATCAAAAAGATGCCGCCGATCGAGTCATTCGCATGGTGGGAACTCATACCGATATTACCGATCGCAAACAAGCGGAGGCAACTTTACAAGCTGAATATTCCTTTAAAACCCAACTGATCGAACGGATGGGAGAAGGTGTCTGTGTCTGCCATAGTATTGACACCTATCCCTATATCCGCTTCACGGTTTGGAATCAACAGATGGTGGAAATTACGGGGTATACCGTTGAGGAAATTAACCGTCGAGGCTGGTATCAGACATTCTATCCCGATCCGAAACAACGTAGCCAAGCCGTTAAGCGAATTGCTCAAATGCAACGGGGGGAGGATTTAGTCGCCGAGAAATGGGACATCGTTCGGGCGGATGGCAGCCACCGTATTTTATCGATCTCCACATCCAGAATTGAAACCTCAGAGAATCAGACTCATATCTTAGCCTTAATTCAAGATGTGACCGAACGCTTGCACTCGGAAACCACGTCGCAGCAACAAGCCGAACGGGAACGGTTAATTCGAGCGATCGCGCTGCGGATTCATCAGTCGTTAGACTTGGAGACGATTCTCAATACCACGGCGGGTGAAGTACGGCACTTCCTGCAAACGGATCGGGTGCTAATTTATCGCTTCAATCCCGATTGGAGTGGCGTCGTCGCCGTGGAGTCGGTGAAATCAGAGACGTTATCGGTGTTGGGACAAACCATTTATGACCCCTGCTTTGGCGAGAAGTCGGCGGTGCGTTACCAACAGGGTTATATTCATACCTTGGAAGATATTTACACGGCAGATATTTTACCCTGTTATCGAGACTTTTTAGCCGATCTTCAGGTCAGGGCAAACTTAGTTGTACCGATTCTCCAGGGACAAAAATTATGGGGGTTACTGATTGCCCACCATTGTCATCGTCCCCGCCATTGGCAAACCGTTGATATTGACCTACTACAGCAACTAGCTACCCAAGTCGCGATCGCGATTCAACAGTCTGAATTGTATCAGCAGTTATCTACGGAACTGGGGGAACGCAAACAGGCGGAAACCGCCCTCCGACAACAAGCTGAACGGGAACGATTAATTAGTGCGATCGCCCGTCGCATTCGCCAATCCTTACACTTAACCGAGATTCTGAACACCACGGTAACGGAGGTGCGGCATTTCCTGCAAACGGATCGGGTGTTAATTTACCGTTTCAATCCCGACTGGAGTGGCGTCGTCGAAGTGGAGTCTGTCGCCGTGAAAGAGTTATCGGTGTTAGGACGCACGATTTTTGATCCCTGCTTTGGCGAGAAGTCGGCGGTGCGTTACCAACAAGGTTACATTCACACCCTGGAGGATATCCACACGGCTAATCTGGAGTCCTGTTATCGCAACTTTCTTGCCGATTTACAGGTAAGGGCAAATTTAGTTGTGCCGATTCTACAGGGAACCCAATTGTGGGGACTGCTGATTGCCCACCACTGTAATCTGCCTAGACATTGGCAGCCTCAAGAGACGGAGTTACTGGTACAACTCGCCACGCAAGTTGCCATTGCGGTACAGCAATCGGAACTCTATCAACAAGCCCAGGCGGATTTAAGCGAACGCAAACAAGCGGAAGCCGCCTTACAACAACAACTCCAGCGCTCATTACTGCTCAAACAAATCACCCAAGACATTCGCCAAAGTTTAGACGCCCAACAAATTTTTCAAACTACTGCGACTCAAATTGGTCAAGCCTTTCGCGTCAACCGTTGTGTCATTCATACCTACGTCGCTTCACCCGCCCCCCAAATCCCGTTTGTTGCTGAATATTTAGAACCGGGTTACTCATCCATCCTCAATGTCAAGATTCCGGTGGCGAACAATCCTCACATTCAACAGGTATTAGCCGCCGATCGCGCGATCGCCTCTAACAATGTTTACGACGATCCCTTGTTACAAAATGCCACGGGAATGTGTGACCAGGTAAACCTGAAATCCATGTTAGTCGTTCGCACATCTTATAAGGAAAAACCCAATGGGGTGATTTGTCTACATCAGTGCGATCAGTTTCGTCAATGGAGTAATGATGAAATTGAATTACTTGAAGCCGTTGCCGATCAAGTGGGAATTGCCCTTGCCCAAGCTGAACTCCTGGAACAAGAAAAGCACCAACGACAACAGTTAGCCGAACAAAACGTGGCGATGGAAAAAGCCAAACAGGTTGCCGAAGCCGCCAACCGCGCCAAAAGTGACTTTCTGGCAACCATGAGTCATGAAATTCGCACGCCGATGAATGCGGTGATTGGCATGACGGGACTGCTGTTGGACACACCGCTCAATCATGAACAAGCCGAATTTGTGGAAACAATCCGCAACAGCGGTGAAGCTTTACTGACGATTATTAATGATATCCTCGACTTCTCCAAAATTGAGTCCGGCAAACTGGAGTTGGAAGAACAACCGTTTAATCTGCGAACCTGTATCGAAGAATCTCTGGATTTGCTGACACCAAAAGCCGCAGACAAAGGGATAGAACTGGCGTATTTATTTGATCCCCACACCCCCACCATGATTCGCGGCGATATTACTCGACTGCGGCAAATTCTGGTTAATCTGCTCAGTAATGCCCTCAAGTTTACCCATCAGGGAGAAGTTACGGTGTCGGTGTCCTCGAAGCGGGTGAGTCCCCAGTCATTTGAGCAACTCTCTCACACGACTCATAAAGAACAACAGTATGAAATTTTGTTTGCGGTAAAAGATACGGGGATTGGCATTCCCCCGGATCGCTTAGATCGTTTATTTAAAGCCTTTAGTCAAGTCGATTCCTCCACCAGTCGTCACTATGGGGGGACAGGATTAGGATTAGTGATATCTAAGCGATTGAGTGAAATGATGGGGGGCAGAATTTGGGTAGAAAGTGAAGTGGGTAAGGGTTCAATCTTTTACTTTACGATTGTTGCTCCAGTCTGTAAAGTTGATAATTTTAAGACGTTGGATCTCCGACAACCTCAGCTGGAAGGCAAGCGGATGTTAATTGTGGATGATAATGCCACCAATCGTCGCATTTTAACCCTCCAAGGTCAATCGTGGGGTGTGCTGACCCGTGCGGCGGAGTCGGGGAATCAGGCATTAGACTGGCTAGAACAAGGGGAGACGTTTGACTTAGCGATTCTGGATATGCACATGCCGGGAATGGATGGGGTAAATCTCGCTTCACAGATACGCCAACAGCCAAATGGTCAAGAGATTCCCTTAGTCATGTTAACCTCAATTGGCAAGCCGGAAAACAGTTGTCAACTGGATGACGCCAAGTTTGCGGCGTTTCTCACCAAGCCGATTAAGCAGTCCCAACTCTACAATGTGCTGATGGACGTATTAGTCGGTCAACCGGTGAAAGTGCGGTCAACCTGTGAGATTTCACCGACGATTGATCCGTATATGGGGTCAAACCTGCCATTGCGGATTCTGTTAGCGGAGGATAATGTGGTCAACCAGCAAGTGGGATTGCATATCCTCAGCCGTATGGGGTATCGGGCGGATGTCGCCGCCAATGGGTTAGAAGTCCTCGAAGCATTGCGCCGTCAGTCTTATGATGTGGTATTGATGGATGTGCAAATGCCAGAAATGGATGGTTTGAAAGCAACTCAGCGCATCTGCCAGGAATGGTCACCGGAAAACCGTCCTTATATTGTGGCAATGACCGCTAATGCCATGCGCGGCGATCGCGAAACCTGCTTGCAAGCCGGTATGGACGATTATATCAGCAAGCCGATTCGGGTCGAGGAACTGGTGCGATCGTTGCAGGGCGTGCCAAAAAAGGTACAGGAAACTCAAACTCCCCAGAAAGCAGAAGACAAAGGGCAGGGGTTACCAGCAAATGAGCCAGAGAGCAAGCTAAAAGGAAATAGTAACAGGTTAGACGGACAGGATGTAATTGATGCCCAAGCGTTTCAACAATTGTGCGATATGGTCAAAGATGATCAGGTCTTAATCCAAGTGATTGATAGCTTTTTGGACGAAGGTGCTCAATTATTAGGGGTAATGCACCAAGCACTGGATTTACAGACAACGAACACATTTTCACCGGAGGCGCTAACCACTTGTCAACAGGCGGCTCACAGTCTCAAATCTACCAGTGGTACGGTTGGTGCGATCCACCTGTCTAAACTGTGTAAGCAGTTAGAGAAGATAGACATTGAAGATGAAATGGATAATTCACTGGCATTAACGACTCGTCTGTTGACACAAATTGATCAGGAGTATGAACAGGTAAAGGTGGCGTTACAAAATAAACGTCAGCAATTGAGTGTGTAGGGGCGGGTTTAGGGACTTTAGTGTAGCTATAAATGATAACGTTGATCCAAAACCCGCCCTGAGAGTGTGTAGGGGC
>CAZNNK010000344.1:0-7118 GCA_964574085.1 uncultured Coleofasciculus sp. | reverse complement strand
ACGGCAACTCCTCTCTCTAGGGTATCGCGAATGTCTATTTTTCCGGTTACGGCATCGGAGATAAGGGTGGTTCGGTATTCTTGGATCAGTTCGATCTCTACTTCTTCATCTCAACTGATAACCATTCCCTATCAACTACCAAAAACTACCTGCAAATCCAGTACAAATTCAGGTAAAACATCTTCCCCCGATAAACTCCTAGGCGACTCTAAAACCTCTACCTCCTGATTCTGTCGATAAACTTCAACCTTTTTATTCTTCGCATCAATCAACCACCCCAAACGCAAACCATTGTCTAAATATTCTTGCATCTTTTGGCGTAAAGGTTCCATGTTGTCACTCTTAGAACGCAATTCGATCGCAAAATCCGGACACAGTGGCGGAAATGCTTCCTGTTGTTCGGGTGTCAAAGCCTCCCATCGTTCTTGACTCACCCAAGATGCATCAGGAGAACGATCCGCACCATTGCCAAGCCGAAACGCTGTCGAAGAATCAAAAGCAACTCCTAAACCAGCCTGACGGTTCCATGCTTGAAGCTGAAAAGCGATATCAATATTCCGTTTTCCTGTAATTCCCCCAGTGGGTGGCATAATAATTAATTCTCCTATCGCCGTTCGTTCAAGTCGCACGTCGCGATTAGCCGCAGCGAGTTCTTCAAACTGCTTCTGAGTAACTTTTAGGGTTTGTGGGATAATAATTGGAATCATAATCAGAGTTAACTAATAACTGTTTACTATTCACTAACAATTAATCATAAGCTTTCAAGTAAACAAGGGGTTCAGTCCCGGAAACATCAACCATGACTTCACTCGCCCAATTTTCAGTATTCAGAAATCCTCCCATCACTTCCTGTGCTTCATCTGGGTTCCACCAAGGAATATTCCCCAGTTCCTGTGAATTGAACGGACGAAAGCCTGGTTTTAGGGATTCAGTATATCCCGCATTGATCAGAAAATGGTTCAAGTCGGTTTGATCCAGAGTAAACCGCAGTACAATCAACCTGTCGATACCCGACTCCGTATGAACTTCAATCTCTTTACTGCTGGGAGGAAACTTAATTCGAGCCAGTTGTTCGATTTGCTGTCGATTCAAAGGTTCCTGCTGGTTCTGTGGCATTTCACCACAGCTCAACACTAAAAGACCAATTATGCCCAAACTGATGATTCGTGTCGCTAATCTCATCGGCGGGTACGGTTAGGAGTGTGACGACGACAAATGGTCTGATAGTGACCGATTTACCTTTGTCCCAATTGTATCGGTCAAAGATCAGGTAATCGCTTTTCCCAAAACACACAAAACTTTGCTCACCACACTGCTAATCAGTCCCCAGTACCCTTGAGGTGGGCAAGAGCAACGAACCCTAACATAAACGTTTTCAGGCTGATAACTCTTGCCCACCCTACATCAAATGGGTTTGGGTTAGCACCGCTTACACGCTACCAACCATGGGTTTTTTCGGTAACGACTGACGCAAGCGATCGCCATATAAGGCTAACGCATTCCCCGCCAACAACAGTCCCAGATGTTCCCGGTCATAATCCGCCACCGTTGCAGCATCCTGGACACAACCGTGCAGTACACCATCCCAGTGACCATAATCCCCAGAGAAACAGGCTAAATGCTTACCAATTTCACCCATCGCCACGGGTAAATACGCCGGACCGGGATCATCAGATTCAAAGGAGGTAAAAATTTGACCCCGTTCAAAATACTCGAAGGGGTCACGGTGACGCAGGTGATAATGTTCATACAAACTGGCATCCTCAATTTTGGTCGGATCATGTGCCGCATTCCACAATAAATCAAACAGGTTTTTCGCCTGAGAGATAATATTGACATTATCCCGACCCCCTTTTTCCTGAATCATCAACTTGGTGAATTCCATCAAAGACGGGCGATAGGGATGTTTGGGGTCAAAGTCGCGAATCCGCTTTTCCCAATGTTCATGGAACGCATGGGCTAAATCCGGTAGCCAACCACAACCGCCTTCTAAAAAGCCAACCCGCAGGCTGGGGAATTGTTCAAACGCCCCATCAAATACCATCCGCGCTAATGCCAACTGTTGCTGGTTGCGCTGGACAAAAATGTGGTTGAGGACAAAGGTTTCTAGATGATCCGCAATGCCGCCCACCATGTAGGAACCGGGTCCCCCGTGAATCCCTAAACCAATATCCAAGTCTACCGCCGCCTGTAAAATCGGACGGAAGTCAGGATGGCTAATTGCCTTACAGGTGCGAATTTCGGGAAACGCATTCGGGGCTTTGGGATGGGGAATCGGCATATTGGGCGCAACCGCGACGCTAATCATCCCCAGTTCGTTGACGCAGCGATACATTTCCTTAACCGCTTCATCTACATCCTGAAGGCAGATGACGCCAATGGGTTTGAGGCGATTATCGTAACCCCGACAATCATCTGTCATGTAATTGTTGTAGGCACGGCAGAGTGCGATCGCAAAGTCTTTATCCAGAATACTGGAAAAGATTAGATTCAGGGTGCCATAGATCACATGGACATCAATCCCCTCTTGATCCATGTGTTCAATCCGCACCCGATTGAACATCGCACCCAATGTGGTATCGGGATGCAAATTACGAAAGCCACCTTTCCCTAACCCTTGAGGTTGGGGAAACATCCGCAGGAAGTCATTTTTCCCGGTTTCTGGATTGAAGTCGATAATCTTTGCCCGTTGGTCACCGAGACTATCAATCACCAAACCGACGCGATCGCGATACTCGGGTTCTAGATAATCCCGCATAATCATCGGATTCTCTAGCTTATGAGCATCCGCATCGATCACTAGCAAGTCTTGATACATTGTCACTCCTCAACTTGTTGATGAAGGCGTGAAGTACCCCAACTTGCTTCGCTGAAGTTGGGGCTTCCAACTAGCAAGCAAGGACGGTCTTATTCGTCTTCGGGATTTCCCGTTTCATCCGCCGACGCCTCCAAAAGTTACCTTTTATTGGTCTTACTCAGCGTCCACAGGCAGCCGTCCGCCTTCCGCAGACAGTAATATTTTGTTAGCCCGCTTGGTTAGAGCGGTTTATGGTTAGAATTCTAACCGGATAATGGCTCGCCTGGGTAGAAGGAAACAATGTCCAAGGGATTTGGTATTACCCATCTCCCAGACGTAGCATGCTACGTCTCTACACTATGCCCAATCACCCCTTCCTGGCGGGACGCAATCCAAACCAGTTCTCGAATGACCAAGACAGGGAGGCGAGGATAGTGATACCGGGATATTTGCGAAACGCGGGTTCGTTTTTCTCAAAAAACGCATGTCCCCCTAGAGCAAAGACTTGGGTGAGGATGACGCAAACCAAGGTTAACCGCCAATCATAGAATAGTAGGATTACGGCTGCGATCGCGAGTAGGTTGGTGAGGTGGTGCAGCCTCTGATTGATCGGATGCCGATGAGAGGCGATGAAATGGGCTTTTGCTTCTTGGAAGTTGTTCAACAATGGGACTCTCCTAGAATGACACTCAACTAAGCAAACTTTAAACATTGTAGTGGCGTGGCACACCTAATATCATGTCCGCTTGAATACCCATAATTAGAACAGACACTCCATAAATTTTTCTCATGGGTGACAAAGCCGGGCATGATCTGATTTAGTGGATAACGCTTACATCCAAAACCTGTAGGGGCGCAGGTTGTGCGCCTGATTTAACTGTAACGTCTTTAAATTATTCTTCATTTTTAATCGGAACTGGAAGTAGAATACCTTCTTCACGCAAAGTATCCATAAACATTTTCCGCAGCAGGCGCTGGATTTGAAGATGTTTTCCCGGCTTTACCTTTGTTGATGTCCGCAGCAACAAGTTAGACTCCCCGAGGCTTTCCACGCCATCCACTTGTGTGGGTTCGAGGACATCGGGATAATTGGCTTGTAATTCTTGTCCGAGTTCTTCAACAACTTGATAGATATGGGCTAAGTTGGCATTATAAGGTACGCAAACTTCTACGACGGCAAAAATGTATTCTTTGGAATAGTTAGTCACTGAGCCAATCGCGCCATTTCGAATAATCTGTAATTGACCATTCGGATGTCTGAGACGGGTAGTTCTCAGTTCAATCGCCTCCACCGTCCCCTCTACGACTTTCTCTTCAACTTTCCCGGCTTCAATATAATCCCCGACTAAATAGTAGTTTTCAAACAGAATAAAGAAGCCACAAACGATATCGTTAATCAGTTCCTGGGCGCCAAACCCTACCGCTAGACCAACAATACCCGCACCCGCTAGGATGGGAGTTGGATCAATATCGAAAGTATACAGAATAGAAACCCCAACGGTGAAATAAATTGAGTATTGCAATAAACTGCGAAATAGAGGAATCAGCGTTAAGCGTCTGCTTCTTTGCCTATCTGTCAAATGTTTATCTTTAAAGACTAATTCTTCAGCCAATAAATAAACCACATCATAAAACACACGGCTCAAGAAGATCAGGGTAATGACTTTGATAATTCGCAGCCAAAAATCGGACAGGTTGGCGATGAATTCAATCTGCTCAGTTACTAATGTAGCGATGCAGGCGTAGAGAACCAATTCCAAACACCGCTTTAAAAATGGGATAAGATGCCGTAGGGGATCGTAAAATCTTAATAAGTTATCAGGGCTGGAGTATCTGAGGCTGAGAGCATCTAGGATATCCACGATCGCCGCCGCCGCTTTAATGATGAGTAATCCCACCGCAATGATTAAATAGATTCGTAGTGCGACAAAAAGATAATCAGAAATTACGGCGGGTAAATTTAAAAACAGACTACAGCAACCGATTATCCACAGCCAACTTCCCCATTTTATTCTTTTGTAAAGTTCGACAAAAAACGTATCAATACTTTCATCATCGGTCGTGCTTGTGTCTATGTTTTTGGCGCGAGTGTTAGCTATATTCAGGCAATATTTGATAATTTTTAGAGCGAGTGCCGCTAAAATGACTGTGCCAATACTTTGAATAATGCCAACTGCCAGTGTTAGCCAAAATCCGGGTGGAATAAGCCTAATTAGGTCGAGTGTATATTGTTGTAGGTCTTTACCTTGATAGATCAGGAAGCCATTAACACCGACAATCAAAATACACAGCACTAAGGCAGTCAGTAGTAATAATCCGGTGATGTTCCGACGCAGGATTTTGACTCGTTGTTCGCTGATATGAAATAGTGGGTATTTAATCAACAGCTTTGATGACTGACCCACAAACCAAATCAAAACCAAGAAAATGATAATTACCAGACTGACTTCAGCCAAAATGATTAATGTGTTCATATTTCCTCCTAAGCAACACTACCATTAACGATTTAACTATGATTCGCTTGGCATGTTTTTTCAGGTTTTTCTGCAGCAAAAAACTTAGCCCAGTGTTCAGCATGAATAAAATGAATTTTCTTTATTTATTCTGTTATAGTAGCAAAAAAATGGCATGTTTGATAGTTTTTTTAGTCTGCTCTTGCCCAGAGATGTTTTCAGGTCATTTAGTTCGGAGCCATTTTCCTATAAATTTAGACCCTCACCCTATACCCTATACCTCTTATTCTGAGAAGGGTGCCAGATCACAAAGCCCTTTTCGTTCACATCCACTCCCATGGGTCTAACTTATAATAGTGTTTTAATTGCTGATAAAGTGCAGCATGTTTCCTCACCATTTGCTCAGGTTTTTCAAAGAATGTCTCTGTCGCTACAGCAAAAAACTCAGCCGGGTCAGTTGCACCGTATTTATTCATCACTGTTTTTCTCCCGCGTTGAGCATCACGTTGTAATTGCTGATACTCTTGGGTAAAGACCTGCGCCCACGTCCGATAATCCGCCTTAGAGTCCAGCTTCGGTACACCGTTAATCATTCCATCCGTTTGATCGAGTTGATGGGCAAATTCATGGAGAACCACGTTATGTCCATCCTGCCAATTCTGGATATCATATTTGATTTGCTGCCAGGATAGAACCAGTTGATCTCGCGTCCACGATTCTCCCAGTCTCACTTCATCTCGTTCTTCTACGATATAATCACTAATGCGCTTTGTTGGTTTGACTCGATAGGCGCTGGGATAAACCAGAATTGAAACCAAATTGGGATAATAGTCATGACTATTATTCAGTAAAAGCAGACAAGCTTGAGTCGCAATCGTCAGTTTAATTTCGTCAGTCATCTGCAATCCTTTACAGCCAATAAACTGCTTTTCGGCTAAAAAAACCGCAATATAACCCTGGAGTTTTCGCTGTCGGGATTGAGAGAGACGGTGATAAAATGGCAAGGTTTGCTCGATAAACGCTTGCCAATGGCGAGGAAACGGTTTATTTCGGATACGGTTACGTCGCCATTGAGTTAGAAGTGGACTGAATAAAACCCAAGCGCAAATCCCAACAATAATTACTAAAACAATAATCGCTTCAACCATATATTTATTTTAAGCTGTAAGTACCTGGACATAAATTCTGTATCCTGTAATAAGAAATGTTAAGAAGCCTCAAACCCTTACTATTAGCCCTCGATTCCAGCGCTTCTCCATCCCTCTTGATACCCTTTATCGCTGGGGGATGGGGTGGAAGAAGTAAGCAAGAGGTGAAGTTAACGGATTACTGATAATCCAGGAAATCGTAGAGGATTTCATCCGGTTCATCTTCTATGTCTTCCCAGTCATCAGATACCACCGGATCTGTCAATGGTTGTTTCTGCTGAGTTGTTTGGGTGGGTGAGGAAACGGCTGTTGAGGTATGATTATCTTTGACCTGACTCAACGCTGTGACTTGTTGACTAAGGCGGTCAACTTTTTCGGCGAGGCTATTCAATTGTTCGACAGTAGCATAGCGTTTACTTTCTGCATCTAGCTGAAAAAATTGACTCAAGATTTCCACAACCGCCGAATCAATAGAGTCTAGCTGGTTTTGCTCTTGGTAAGTCTTCAGAACTGAATAGAGGGATTCGGGAATAGAAACAGGGAATTTTTTTTTATTATAATTCATGGTTATTGTAACTAAAACAATGAGTTAAAATGCCAGTCTATATCTAGATTACTTCTCGGTAACAAATACTAGGTAAACTTATAAGCTAAAATGCATTTAAATTGTGTAGTCCCTGTTGCCTGTTGCCTGTTGCCTGTTGCCTGTTGCCTGTTGCC
>CAZNNK010000343.1:3325-7131 GCA_964574085.1 uncultured Coleofasciculus sp. | reverse complement strand
CTGATCAAAACAGCGATCGCCTAAAACACACCTCCATTTTGAGTCAGGGCGGGTTGGGTTGAAACCTTATCACCAACATCAAAATTAAACGCCATTACCCGCCCCTACAAATACCTGGACTCCCACGCGATCGCATCCCCTCTATCCCCAGCGTGCGATCGCCCTTTCCCTCCCAGTTAGCGCCAATCCCTGATCAAAAGAGTGATCGCCTAAAACACACCTCCATTTTGAGCCAGGGCGGGTTGGGTTGAAACATTATCACCAACATCAAAATTAAACGCCTCGCGCCCGCCCCTACAAATATAGCACTACGCAAACACGTTAGGACATAAGTTTATCCCAAAAGGCAACAGGGAACAGGCAACAGGCAACAGTAAAAATGTCCTAACCTGCCTTGGTAAGGCTATACCTGGATTCCCACGCGATCGCACCTTCTCTATCCCCAGCGTGCGATCGCCCTTTCCCTCCCAGTTTGCACTAATTCCTGATCAAAAGAGCGATCGCCCAAACAACACACCTCCACGCCAATTCGCGAAGTTATCAAATCTGGAAACAGTTATGAAACAAAGATTATTAATATACATCACCACATTGAATCTCTGTTAGGTTAATTACTCTATCTTCAACGTACCAAGACTCACTTTCCTGAACTATGTCATCAGGTAACATCCTAACCGCCATAGATGTCTTAAATCAGCTCGTCAATGGGATCGATAAAACTACCCTTGAAACCGAACTTATCACGTCGGGTTGGACATCCACCCCAGCCCGAGGCGGCTCGAAAAGTGGTCAAGGTACGATCTGGACAAGCCCAAACAATCAATGCAGCGTCAGAATTATGATTCAACCCAATGGTTTATCTTATGTTCGCGTTTACAATGGTCCTGGAGGCGGCGATCCTGGAGAACAACCTCTAAACAGATCAGGAAAACCCGGAAGTCGTAGAGAAACCCACTTTATCTTGCTCCCTTAACCCAACCGATTAACCCGACTATGAACTTTAAAGAAATTTGGCAACAGTACGACTTTACCGAAGCAGAGTTACTCTCAATGGAGTGGCAATTTCCCTATGATTATATCCTCAACCTCAACTACTACTGGGAACTCAATTCAACCAATAGTTTTCCGGAAATTGCTACGACCGATCAACCCCTAAAACTTATCCTAAAATCCTGCATTCGCATTGACCTACAACTTTATCCAACACCCGATCGCTTAGAACCCACGCCAGCCAACCTTGGCACAATTATCGGCTGGGGAAACGTCACTCCTTCACCTTGGTTAGAAAACCTCTCCCTTTCCCCTAACGACTGGCTTCATCTGTTTTTTGACATCGGTGGTAATAACAAAATTGAAATCCTTTGTCGCTCACTTGTTATC
Source organism: uncultured Coleofasciculus sp. (assembly GCA_964574085.1). Lineage (GTDB taxonomy): Bacteria > Cyanobacteriota > Cyanobacteriia > Cyanobacteriales > Coleofasciculaceae > Coleofasciculus. Next base: position 5,751 of record CAZNNK010000343.1, on the reverse strand, counting down.
GAACAAGTTGCTAAACAACTCGCAACAAGATGATTAGACAACCCCGGAACTCTTAAACAATGAGCGAAACTCCCATTCATAACCAACGCGATCGCGTTTTCCCATTCCCCAGATACAGCATCTCACCAGGAAGAGAAGCGATTCCCCACCAAGGTGCAATGGAAGCCTATCCAGGAACGCATATAACCCCTCAAAAAACACCTTCTGACACCGCCAATTGAATAAAGGGCGACCCAATCCTCTGTAGGGGCGGGTTTTACGACTATCTTTTCGGTTGCACCTCGATGTGACTAAACCCGCCCTGTTTCGGTTGTGATACCTCCTGATACCTCCTGATACCTCCTGATACCTTTTGATAGCAATAACCCAATTAAACTTGATACCTAACGGGGGGTTCTGAAACCCAAAATCCCTTTTTAATAGATATAGAGTCAAGCTAAAATCCAACAACTAGCCAAACAAGTCTCAACCCAGTGATCAAACAATCGCTGACATCAATAGTTAATCCATCACATCTAAAACCCTCTGCGAACCTCTGCGTTTCCCTCTGCGAACCTCTGCGTTTCCTAAAAAATCCTCCACCCAAATAACCATGAAAACGTTTATCCGGAACCAACAAACTATGGATAACAACTGGATTTGTCCCGATATAACAACTTACTGGAAACTCAGCCAACAACGAGACTCCAACCAATTCATCCTCCACACCCCAGATAACCACCATCACCATCAAGTCTCCCCCACTGAAGCCCAAGCCCTGCGCTATTTCACTGGACACTATACCGTCAACCAAATCCAACAGAAACTCGGCGAAACCCTCCCCCCCAATTTCGTCACACAACTCCTGCAAAAATTAATCACCCTCAACATTCTCGCCCTAGAACCCTCCCACCTAAATCAGCCCAACCCTACGCCATCCTTACACCAAAATCCCAATTCACCCCATCTCAAACCCAGCCTGCAATGGATTCAACACACCGACAACTATTGGATACTTCGTAACCCCGAAGATAGAACCTTTCTCCAACTCAACAATCAAACCAAAACCGTCATTAACGCCCTCGAACACCTCTCCCCCAATGCTATTTGCCAAACCTATAACATTCCCCCTAATCAACTGCGAATCCTCCTCCAACAACTCGCCGCCACCGCCATGCTAGAAGGAACCAAACCCCCGAAACCCCGCCGAGGTAAATTCACGCCCTTACAACTCTTATATTTCCGCATTCCCCTGTTTAATCCTGATCCTTGGTTAAGCCGTCATGTTGAGAACCTGTCCTGGATTTGGACAAAGCATTTTGCTCTCACCTTAGGTCTATTTTTAACGGTTTCCTTAATCATTGGACTGCACCAACGCCAGGAAATTTTAGCCCTTGGACAAAAACTAATCACCACACAAGGTAGCAACTTATTTCTCCCTTTTATCCTCCTCGCCTTACTGGTTGTTTCCCTCCATGAACTCGGTCATGCTTTCACCCTAAAACATTATGCCAATCAAGTCCCTTACCTGAATCTGCAAGTCTCAGAAATGGGAGTATTTTTCATGTTTCTGATGCCTGCGGCGTATACAAATACCAGTGATGCCTATTGTCTAGTGAAACACTATCAACGAGTTCTGGTTGTCGCGGCTGGGGTTCTCTGTCAACTGATTATTGCCGCGATCGCGCTTTGGTTATGGAATGGTTCTGTATCCGGGAGTTGGCTATTTACTACCAGTTATCTATTAATGGGGGCAGCATTATTTACAGTTGCCCTTAATCTCAATCCTTTGGCTAAATTTGACGGGTATTATCTCGCCGTTGCCTTAACGGGTATTAATAACTTACGCAGTCGTTCTTTTAAATTTTACGGCAATCTACTGCGACGAAAACCAATGCAAGAACGTCCCCGCGACGCCTGGATTCTGGCAGCTTATGCGCCGTTTAGTTTTCTCTATCTGCAATTTGTGTTCGGATTTATTCTCTATCGAATAGTAGGCTGGAGTTTTGCTAATATTCCAACTCTGGCGATGAGTTTGTTGGTTCTATGGGCGATTTATTTCTATTTTCCCCGCGATCAATGATTGGTATTCCTGCGGTGTTGACTCAGGGCGGGTTTAGTTACATCGGGGTGAAAGAAAAAAGGTTAATCGTGAAACCCGCCCCTACAGAACATCTAAATTATTGTTATCTCTGGGTGAGGTAAGACAGGACAATAATGAAACCCGCCCACCTAAAAAAATTAAATTGAGGATTATTTCATCATGAACCCTTCTGTTAATTCCCGCCAAAATCAACTCAAAGTTGTACCCCCACAACCTAAACCCCCGGTACAACCAGCCTCAGATTCACCCGCTTTACCCAAACCACAAAAACGACTCTCAGTTAACCTAAAAAAATGGCTCCTAATTACCGCCATTATGGCAGGTGTCGGATACGTTACCTTTA
>CAZNNK010000343.1:0-3225 GCA_964574085.1 uncultured Coleofasciculus sp. | reverse complement strand
AAAAAATGGCTCCTAATTACCGCCATTATGGCAGGTGTCGGATACGTTACCTTTATCCCTGAATTCCCCCACTCAGTACGCGGGGAAGCCGATATCACCTCTACCTCCAACGCCCGCCAAGATGTTACCTTAAAAGTAGCGGGTGTGATTAAACAAATCTATGTCAAACCCAATCAACCTGTCCGCAAAGGTGATAAACTCGTACAACTAGAAAGCCAGGAAATCGAAAGCGCGATCGCTAATGCCCAAACTGAACTAGGAAAAGCCCAATCCGCCTTACAAGATGCCTTACGATTAGTCGAAGATTTGCGGGCGAACCATGCTGAAATGCTAGTCTTAGAAGACAATGCCCGTCAAGCGGCAAATAGAATCCAACAAGAACTGGCTAGCATCCGCCAAGGCAATTCTCCCCCCCAAATACAAGCATTAGAACGGGATATTCAAGGACTTTACCAGAAAAAAGAACAACTTTCTGCCAGTCTCAAAATTCGCCAGCAGCGTCTGAAAACCATCAAAGCCGTGAACCAAGAAGCGGGAAGTTCTGTAATTCCCGCCATTCGGGTTGATGAACTTCTGGATGATACCTATAGCCGCCAAGGGGAACTCGCTGAACTCACCAGTTTAATTAGCCGAAAACAAGCTCAAATTCAATCCTTTGTCAAAGAACTTAACGATAAACTCACCCGCGCCCAAGCGGAATTAAACGCCGCCACCGCCGCCAGAATATCCGTCCAGGAAAACCTGAACGCCGCCCAACTTGTGGTTAAGGATCGTCAACGACAAATCCAGGAATTAGCCGCAGAAGTTCAGCGTCAACTCTCCCGGCGAGACCAACTAATTTTGGTCGCCGATACAACCGGAACCATTACCACCGAAGACTTAGACTTGCTGGAAAATACTTGGCATCCTGCAGGTGATAAAATCATGGAAATTGTTGATTTATCAGACTTAACCGTCATTGCCAAGATTCGCCAAGAAGATGAAAAGTTTATCCTCAAAGGCGATCAAGTCAAGTTCTACAAACAAGGAGAACTGCAACCCTATACCACGGCGGTAGAAAATATTTCCTCAGCCCTGCAATCCGATGAAAACCAAATAAAACCCATCTGGACAGTACGACTTTCGATTACCAATGACAATACGAATCCCATGAAACCGGGAATGACGGGCTATGTCGCCATCGAAACTCGACCGATGACCCTATTTGCCAAACTCAAGCATGAAGTTCTCAAAGTTGTGCGTCCAATTTTTATCTGAAATCGTTTTATTACAGCACTACGCACACACGTTAGGATAAAAGAAGAAAAATTTAAATCGCTCAATCCCTTGATGAGTCAGTATTTTTCTTCTTTGGATAGTTCATTCATATTCCCTTTCCTGTGCCACATTTTTTCCTCTATGCCACGCCTTCTTAATATATGGCATAAGAGGTTATCGATCAATAAGTAGTCGGACAAAAGAAAACGGCACTGTATTAAGTGCAAGTATAGCAATAGACACATCGATTAGGACGTTCGGCACCATTGTAGAGACTAAAATGCAACGTCTCTACATAAATGATGTGTCCTAACAGCCATGGCGGTTGCTATAAATCGCCCTCAAACCCTTACTGTTGCCTGTTGCCTAATCTCAACCGTTCACTTTAATTGTGTCCACCTACTTATCCCAGTTAAACGGCTAAACCCACCCCGACAATGATGACAGTGATCATCTCCTTCTACATTGCCACCTTATTCTTTTCCTTTTGCCATTTGTCTTATTTCCATTCTGCGATCGCAGGCAGTAAAATCTTACTCAGAGGGTGATTAATATACTCTTGTAGTCGGGTAATTCCGGCACTTTCTACCGCGTCTATAACCCTGGCTTTTAGGAGAGGATTACTCTCAATCTGTTTAATCGCAGCGGCGACAGCAATCACTTTTTCTAACGGTGTTGTGGTCGGACAAGTTTGGCTCAATTCCTGCAAAAGTTGCTGAAGTTCTGCGGCGACTTCTGCCCATTTGGGTTGAGCAAGATTCTGATCCAGTTGTTCGAGGATGCGGTGAACTTCGGATACCGCCTGTTGGAGATTCGGTGGAATCGTGGTGCTGTCACTGGGGGAAGGAGACGGGGGATTTTGGTTGATTCCCTCAGCAATGTTAGGCGTTACGGTATCATAAACAGGCGGTTGCATGTCTACTTTCACCTCCGGTACGCCAGTGGTGGCGGTGTAATTGACTGGCGGGGTTTGGGGCTGTTGGATTTCGACTTTCACCTCGGGGACACTGGCGACCGATGCATTTGTAGGTTGGGCTGGAGACGCTTGAACTGGAGCCACGTCTGGACTCACTTTGACTTGAACGGTGTTGAAATGCTGACGCCATAACTGAGTAAATTCTCCCGGAGCAAAATTTCCCTGATGGGGATGGCGTTTCTGTTGACCCGTTTGCAAGTAAATATAATCACAAATTACTTCTTCTAAGTTAGTGGTGCTGTTGATTTGCCAGTCCTGCAAACAGGTTCCGGTTAAGATAGCTTTGTTAAAGTTTGCCGATAAGACTTGGGTTTTTTCTAGGTTGGCGTCACTGAGATTTGCCATCCGCAGATTAGCGTCATTTAAATTTGCCACTTGCAAATTGGCTTCACTCAAATTAGCACCACTGAGGTTAGCCATTCGCAGATTGGCTTCACTTAAATTTGCCCGACTCAGGTTAGCGATTCTCAGATTGGCTTCACTCAGGTTAACCGCCGTGAGATTAGCGTCAATGAAGTTGACTAAGGTTAAATAAGCGCCGTTTAAATTTGTACCTGTAAGGTTCGCTAGATTGAGATTAACCCCTCTCAGGTTAGCGCCTCGGAGATCTGCGCTACTAAGATCCGCACCTTGGAGATCCGCATCACTAAGATTAGCCATCCTCAAATCAGCATTCTGGAGGTTCACCCCACTCAAGTTAGCCTCATTCAGATTCGCTCGACTCAGGGAGGCTTGACTCAAATCGGGGACGAGTTCTGGATTCTCTTCCCGCCACTGATTCCAGGTGTCTACGCCTTGTTTGAGCAAAGCTGCATGTTCTTCATTTGCCATTGACTGCTAACCTCTTCACTTGCCCTTTTGTCGCAGCTTAACTCACGAAAACAGTAACCTACAAGAGTTTTGACCCAACCCTAGGCTCATACCAAGCTGCGTTCAACGATAGCAGATAGAGTAGATGGGGTGAGAGGGTGAGGGGGTGAGGGGTGGTTGGG
>CAZNNK010000342.1:0-7149 GCA_964574085.1 uncultured Coleofasciculus sp. | reverse complement strand
GTTACTGTAGAATCGGGCGATTGACGAATACGCCCTGTCCCCTCTCTTAAAGGTTGGTTGGTGTTTCCGGAGCAACAACCTCAGTGTCACCTTTAATTCGAGCCTGCTGCTCAGTCATCAAATCGCTGACTTGATTAATTTCGATACCCATGCGCTCACAGGCTTTCTTGAGTTCTGCTGTAAACGTTGAGATATCGTCTCCGTAGCCACAGAGTTTCGCGGCTGTCTCCGGTCCCTGCTTGGCGTTCGCTTTAGCGCAATCAACTAAATCAGTGCCTTTGAGCGGATTTGAAGCTGTCATACCGTATACTTGTCCTTCTTTTCTTTAATTCTCACTCTCAAGCTAGGTAAAACGTTACCAGGACACATCTATCAATAGATGGAAATCTTTGCTGATAGAGCCTTTGAAATCGATTCATAGGATTGAACAGATCCCCGACTTCTTGAAGAAGTGGGGAATCTATTTAATCGGCTTACACGGTGGCTAACGATGGTTTGAGAGCTTCTTTGAGCAATTCAGCTTTATCCGTATGTTCCCAAGGTAAATCCAAATTAGGACGTCCAAAATGACCGTAAGCCGCGACATCTTGATAGAAACGACCACCTCGTAATTTAGGGAGTTCCAGCAGATTAAAGGCTTGAATAATCCCGGCTGGACGCAGTTCAAAATGCTGTTGTACCAGTTCTAGCAATTTTTCTTCTTCAACCTTACCCGTACCAAAGGTTTCCACCATAATACTGACGGGTCTGGCAACACCAATGGCATAACTGAGCTGGACTTCGCACTTTTCGGCTAAACCGGCTGCCACAATATTTTTGGCGACATAGCGACAAGCATAGGCAGCAGAACGGTCTACCTTGGTGGGATCTTTACCGGAAAATGCCCCACCGCCGTGACGGGAATAGCCACCGTAGGTATCAATAATGATTTTGCGTCCGGTGAGACCTGAATCGCCTTGGGGTCCACCAATCACAAATTTCCCCGTGGGGTTGACTAAGAAACGGGTACTATCATCTGGCTTAATCTCAATATCTGCAAACGCGGGTTCTACCACCGCTGACCAGAGATCCTCTTGAATTTTGGCTCGGACACCTGCTTCATCGTTAATCTCGTCAATGGTGGCGGTGTGTTGGGTTGAGATTAAGATGGTATCAATGCCGATGGGTTTGCCATCTTCGTAGAGTACCGTCACTTGGGTTTTGCCATCGGGACGCAGGTAAGGCAACTGTCCGGACTTCCGAACGGCGGTTAACTGCCTAGATAAGCGATGTGCCAGACTTAGGGGCATAGGCATGAGTTCTGGGGTTTCGTTGCAGGCAAAACCAAACATCAACCCTTGATCGCCGGCACCAATCCCATCGAGTTCATCGTCACTCAACTTGTCTCGATTTTCCTGGGCGGTGGTGACCCCTTGAGAAATATCTGGAGACTGTTCATCCAGGGCGACTAGGACGGAACAGCTATTGGCGGAGAAGCCGTTATCGGCGTCGGTATAGCCAATTTCAGCAATTTTTTTGCGGGCTATATCAACGTAGTTTACATGGGCTTGGGAGGTAATTTCACCCGTAATCAAGACCAATCCGGTATTAACCACCACTTCTGCGGCAACACGACTACGGTTGTCTTGGGTGAGTAGAGCATCTAGGATCGTATCGGAAATCTGATCACAGATTTTATCGGGATGACCTTCTGTAACTGATTCGGACGTGAATAGGTAGCGACGAGGCAATGGACTAATCTCCTTAAGAAACGGCAGCTACACTGAATTAAGGGTTTAGGTTGACATCTCCACTCCTTAAAAGAGAGTGGATTCTGAGTTGATGCTACGCGACAGCTTGAAAGACTGTCGCTTCACATTTCTCACGATATGATCGTTTTAGCTTAGAAAACAAGTCATACCGTTTTGGCAGTGTCAAGCTGCCTCTACCCACCTTGGCTAGATTTAACCCTAGCTGTGTGGCTACTTTTCTGAGTATATTCCCCGCCCCATTGCAATCAGCGTTAACTAGCTGATTGCCAGATGCTTTATACAGTCCACGTTTCACTCTTTTCCCCGATGGTGTCCACCTTTGGGGTTTCTCACCGTGTTTCGGTAACGAATCACCATCTAAGAATGATGCTTGGCTGGTATATGCTTCTTCTGTCAGGGTCAACACAATCCCATACTCTGTACAAAGCTGTTTGAGGCGTTCAATTAACCTCCCCGTGGGAATGGGCATAAAGTTTTGGTTTCCCCGTTTCGATGGGCGGTTAACCTCCCCCTGGTAATAGGCGTCAACCAAGCTGTTGTAGCTTTTGATTGATTCACCTACAGACTTTAATGTTTGCTGTGCAGCTTGGGCGGCTAACGCTTTGTAATGTGGGTTAAGTTTAAGCGCCTTATCTAACTCTGGGTAAGTTGTACGACATTTGTACAGCTTCCACCCACAACGCAACTCATCACCCCGCCAATAGACAGAAAAAGCGTTAGATTGCTCCTCTCTCCACTGATAATGAGTCTGCCTGGTGTGATAAATTGCACAATTAATTAAGCTATTAGCATTCTGGCATTGGTCTAGATGGTACGCTTTCTCTTCATCAGTAAACTTGGCTTTAATTGGAATGGTTCTATACAGTTTAATCACCCCCTTTATTATTTCCTATAAAATAGGAATCTGCACAAGGAAAGCCACAGGAAACGCAAGGTTAAAACCTTGTCGAGGCTTTCATCCCCCGGTTAAGACACGGGGGTTCTCAGCCTCGGTTTTGATAGTTCCTGAGGGTTGTAGCTTGTTATCATACACGATACAGAGAGGGGATTACCCACTGATCACAGAACTTTAACAGAATTTGCTCTATTCTCCATCCAGAACTGTTGAATGTTAAAAAAACTTTACCGCCTCTCTCACCTAAGACTGATCATTCTTATACTGAAAATTCGCTTATTTGTCAAGTGTTAGTTAAGCTTTTCCTTAGACAAACGCTTTTTTTTCCGGTTTTGGCAACAAGCCCTAATTCGTAATTAAATCAGGGACTGTTTTCTAGGGAGGCGGGACTTGAGACAGGATCAGCGCGATCGCACTATGCATGGCTTGCCCGGTTAAAGACATACGAGCCGCTTGATCTGCTGTTTCTTCCCATGCTAATAACTGGGTTTGAAAGACGAGATCGCGTTTCGCTCGCCTGAGCATCGCTTGACGAATGATTTTTGGGACAATATCTTGGGTGGGAATATTCTGTTGTCGTAAAAAATTCAATAGTCGCTGTATACTTTCTACACATTTATCAGGGGGTTGGGATAGAATAATTTGTTGGATTTGATGAATAATTTCCTTATAGATCCGGCGGCGATTATTGGCTAACACTTGAGTTGGAGTGGGTGAGGTTGCAGCACTTAACGATGAGTTGACCGGGGAGTCTCCCGATTTGTCTATCTCTAGCAATTGCCAAATTCTATGACGGTGATGGGCAAAACGCTGGTACATTTGCGGATAGAGTTGCAGGATGCGTTGACTCACCGCTTGGGGATTGACTCCCTGTTTTGCCGATAGGTGAAGAATATAGTGATCGAATTGTTTACTCAAGGCTTTCAGCGACAGTTTTAGATCAGGATATTCCTGTTCCACTTGGGCGAGGGTAAATACCAATACCTCTCTATTTGGCATCTCCGAGAAAGGAACCTCGATTAAGAGCAAATCAGTCATTTTCTCTTGACTCAGTTGTCCCGGTATCAAATCACCTGTAGGCGGATAGCGTTTATTCGGCGTTTTCGTTTCCCAATTAAACTGAGTAAAAAGGTAACGACAATTTACATTTGTCAAATCCACTTCTTCTAAATGCCAGTTGTAGATACAACAGCCAGTGAGTTGGGCTTGCTCAAGTTGGGGGCGAATTAAATAGCTGCCGATTAAATAGGCATCGGTCAAATTTGCCTCAGTTAAAATCGTTTCGTTTAAATATGCTCCACTGAAATCCCCATGGCGTAAATCCGCCCCTTGCAGATTAGCCGCTGTCAAATTCGTCTGTAAACAATAGACATTTTGGAGAACCGTGCGTCGCAAATTAGCGCCAACGAAGCTGGCTCTGAGTAAATACGCCCCCATCAGATTTGCCCGACTCAAATTTATGCGATCGCCAGTCACTTCACTGAGATCCGCATCGGTTAAAATAGCTCGATAGAGTTCCGCCTGAGTCAGGTTGGCACAGCGCAAACAAGCCTGACGCAGGTTAGCTTCGGTTAATGTCGCACCCACCAATATCGCTTCTCGTAAATTCGCTTGCTCCAGTGAGGCTTCCCGCAGGTTGGCTGTGGTGAGATTAGCCGCAATGAGACTGGCTTGGTAGAGATTAGCCGCCATTAACTGCGTGCTAATTAGCTGAGTTTTATCCAGGGTAGCCTCTGTAAGATTACTATGATTCAACTGGGCTGCCTGGAGGTTTGCACCACTCAAGTTACAATAGGGGGCTTCTACCCAACTTAAATTGGCTTGGCAAAGACTAGCGGATTGCCCATCCACCTTGCTGAGATTTGCACGGGTCAAGATGGCTTGGTTAAGATTACTATGGTTTAGGATCGCGTTATGTAAATCTGTCTGATGCAGACAAGCACCACTGAGATTCGCGTAGTCAAGGGATGCCCAACTGAGGTTGGCATTCGTCAGGTTAGCCCCACTTAAGTTAATCGTCCGCAAATCTGCCCCCTTCAGGTTAACACCACTCAGGTCAACCTGGGCAAAATCACGGTCTCCTTGGCGATAACGGGTGAGAAAGTTCTGGACTTGCATTATCTCCAGTTTGCCATTGAAGGGGATTGGAGGAGTTTTGAGTTTTGATCCTTCGCTTCACTCAAGGGAATCTGGTTTTGACTTTTCGCTTCTTGGTTTTGAGTTAACGCCCTCATATTACCTATCTCCCTCTCCCTTATCTGCCCCTACTCCCCCCGCTTCCCCTGTCCCCAGACGTGCCATGGCACGTCTCTACATGCTTTTACAAATTATGTTGGTTTTTCTACCTCACAGGGGAACCTTATGTATGAAGCGTAACACTAGGGGTTGGCTTAGATACGTTGAATTGGTCTATTTCTAGAGTCTATAGGGAAAGGGGAGTTATGGCAGAGTTGGAAACGAGACTTGGTTGTTATCTGAATGGTTTGAACTCAACCGCACAAGACCAGAAACGGCTTGCGACTCTCCACAAACTCGGTTTACTCGAAGCTGAAGGGATCGCCGTTTTCCAGGAAGCGACTCAGACAGCGGTGCGATTTTTAGGGGTTCCTATCGGTTGGTTGGGTTTTCTGACAAGTGATCAACTTTTAATTCAATCCGCCGTGGGTTTATCGAGGGTGGGTTTGATGAATCCCCTTGCCCAATCTCGTCAATTGTTACGTCAGGAAAGTTTTTGTACCTATGTTGTCGAGAGTCAGCAGGTTTTAGCGATTCACGATACAGCAAGTAATCCGGTTTTTGCCCAAAGTTTGCTTGTGGGTTACTACGGTATCCGCGCTTATTTGGCAGCGCCTTTATTCACAGCCGATGGATTGTGCTTGGGGACGTTGGCGGTGATGGATTTAGTCCCTCGCTCTTTTACCCCTAGAGATAGTGAGTTTCTGGCAATGACTGCTCGATGGTGTCTGAGTGAATTTGAGCGAAATAAGATGTTGCGATCGCACGCCCCAATTCTGCCTTCTGCTCACGCGAGTGAAATGACATCTGCCAATGAGTCCAACTTTCCTCAGGGCTTGGTTAGCGACTCCTCTGTTCCGTTCTCATCAACTCACTCAATTAAGCTGCAACTGCTCACACATCTAACCCAAGAACTCCGCACACCATTAACCTCAATTATGGGCATGGCGAGTGTTCTCAATCGCCAAATTTATGGTGAACTAACGGATAAACAAAAAGAATATTTAGAAATTATCCATCAAAGTGGTCAACATCTGGTTTCCCTGGTTGAGGAAATTATGGCTCTGGATGTGTTCGATGAAATCAATAACCCCCCGTATTTGAATTTGAGTCCGGTGGATATTGAAATGCTTTGTCAAAAGGCAATTCATTCTCTGGTTGAAACCGCCGAGCAAAATCAGCAACAGATTCGTTTGACCATAGAACCGGGAACTCGGCTGTGGTTACTTGATAAGGACAAAGTGCAGCAAATGTTGTATTACGTCATCCTCAGCGTGATTTATTCAGCAGAAGCAGGAGGAGAAATTCGTCTTCATGTTTCTCGTAAAATCGATACGCTGAATATTGCGGTTTGGGTGTCTCATCCATGGCTAGGAGAAGGCGTTCCCACTGTGTATGAGGAATTAACTGATGTATCCTTAATGGGGCGAGAAAGCGAGAAGCACAAGCAAAACGGTAAGGCTGAGTCCCCCGGTGCAGCGACATTGAAAACGCCCATTCTTTCCAGTGTCTCCATGTCCAAAACCTTGATGGTGAATGGGAGGGAAATGCTACTGAAAACCGATTCGCGTGAAAGTTTGGGCTTATTTCTCAGTTGTCATTTAGCCGAACTCCACCACGGGAAACTGTCGGTACAGGGTTTGTCGGAATCAGGCGATCGTTATATTATTAGTTTGCCGAAGTTAGATTCGTAGTTCGGTTATGGGAGAGGGTAAACGATAAGCTGTTTGGCATTTAAACCTTAATGTTAATAGTGGAGATTTATCGAGAGGGAACAGATGTGGACGTTGTGGCGATACCTGTTGTATTGTCAGGGGAGGAAGTATTGCCAGGGTTTATTAGTTTAGAAATACTGTAGGGGCGGGTTTAGGGATTCAATAAACATATCACTGATAACTTTTCAACAAAACCCGCCCTTTCCCTAGGTTTTGCTCATCCACATATTAGGTGATATCAAATCTGTTGGTATCAGAATTATATTTTTTAACGCAGAGGACGCAGAGGGTGGCGCAGAGGTACGCGGAGGAACTAGAACACCAGCCCAGTAATCGAATCATCCGCTGCAATTCTCCAAAACCGATAACACTTAGATATTAAATCTTCCATCTTTTGACTTGTTCCTTTTGACTTATGCGTGACGACTAACTTTGGGTCTTCCGGACAAGCGTATGCTAAACTATCAGTTTTAAGGAAAACAATAAAGGGCAGAGAGCAAAAGGGCAAAAGTGTCAAGGGCTAAGGAGTCCACGCCGCACCACAGACAACCCG
>CAZNNK010000341.1:0-7151 GCA_964574085.1 uncultured Coleofasciculus sp. | reverse complement strand
TTGTCCTCCTTGTCTTGTCCCCACCCTAAGGTAAAAAACCTACACCTGTCAGGAGCAGGGGGAGCAGGGGGAGCAGGGGAAGAGAATTACCAATAAACAATGAACCATGAACCATCAACAAATGACAAAGGACAAAGGACAAATGACGAATCAATTTAAATCAGCGGTTGTCGCATCTAAGCTAACGACAGCCTGCATCAAATTTGACAAATACCTGGCGAAAATAAATCGCACGCCTCTCACTGATATTCGTCAAAAACTACGACAAGAACTTAATACCTATCGCCATCAGGGAATGCTGAGTGTTGTCGTAGTTGGACAATATGGCGCGGGAAAATCTACCCTAATTTCGGCGTTAACAGGGCGACGAGATATTGCCATTCATTCCGATATTACAACCAATCAGATCAACCGTTATAATTGGCAGGGGATTGAGGTCATTGATACCCCTGGACTGTTTACAGAACGGCAAGATCATGATGAAATAACCTATCAGGCGATCGCGCAGGCGGATTTGTTGATTTTCTGTCTCACCTCGATGCTGTTTGACGCAATAACCGTGGAAAATTTTAAGCAGTTAGCCTACCGTCAAGGCTATCGCTGGAAAATGATGCTGGTGATTAATAAAATGTCCGAGGAAGCGGGTGAAGAACGGGAAAAAATGGCGAACTATCGCCACAGTTTAGCTGAAGCCTTACATCCCTATAATCTGGATGAATTTCCCTTATGTTTTATCGATGCAAAGGACTACTGTGAAGGAATCGATTCCGGGGATAAATTTCTCAGAGACGTGAGTCGTTTTTCTACATTCATTGATACCTTGGATACCTTGGTCGAACAGCGAGGGTATTTGACCCGCTTTGATACCCCAATTCGCATCGCTTTAAGCTGTGTGGATGACGCGCAGTTGCATATCAGTCGTACTACCCCCCAAGACACCATATTCTTAGAACTACTTACCCGCCTAACTCGTAGTCTACACCAAGAACGCGATCGCCTACGGACGAAGATTCAGGGAATAATTCTACACCTGTCCGCCGCGATTACTCAAGAAGGGGATATCCTACAATTAGCTGTGGGGAGTCAGCTAAACTTTGAACAATTGACTCAGCGCACTGAACTGAATATACAAAAGCATTATGAACAAGCCGCCCAAAAGATCACCAATAGTCTAAAACAAGCCATGATATCTCTGCACCAGAACATCACGGCAATACTGCAAGGAAATCTGGTGCAAATTTTACTGGAATCTTGGCAAAAGGCTAAACAAGATAGTGAAAATTCAGGTGATCTGAAAAAGGCACAGCGTATCCAGCGTCAACTGCATTGGCTGAAACACTTTAGGGACACCGTTAAGATGATGTCAGAAAACTATCCCCAAAATTTAGCCGAGTTTCAAGTTAAATCTTGGCAAGCGGTAGCAGCGGTGACGCCGATTATCCATATTTCCCAGTTCTTAAGTTCAGCGATAATCATTTTCGCGGAAAAAGCGGAATCGGCTAGCCGGGAGTCTACAGCGCAGATGGAAAAGCAAATGAGCGATATTATCCATTATATTACCAGTCAATTTCAGGCAATTGCTCAACATCTAGAGAATCAAATGAAGGCTCAACTCTGGGCGGTGGAACAACAAACCTATCGTCAACTTGAGCAACAAATTAGGGTCAGACGCCAGCAGGAAATTGACGCGATCGCAGGTTCTAACAAACAGGTGAAACAATTAGCGGAAATTCGTCGTGACTTTGAGCGGATTTTGCAGTATATTGGCAAGGCGACAGTCAATTCGTCGGCGTTCCCAGGCACAGGATACAGGTGATGGGGTGAGGCGGGAAATCAGGACGGTTAGTATGCAGTTGAAAACGTTTTCTATTTATGCTAAAAACCCAGAAAAGGGTCAACAGGTCAAGGGTCAGGTTGAGAACCAAGGATTTGACTATGCTGAGACTAATCCTGACTTCATGATCACCGTAGGAGGAGACGGGACTTATCTAGAAGCCGAACGAATCAAACCGGGAATTCCTAAGTTATTGGTTAAAGATAGTCTTATTTGCTTCAAGTGCCATAATGAACCCCTGGATGAGATGTTGGCAATGATCCAGGCGGGAAAAAGTCAGTTCAAGGAGATTATTAAACTTGAAGCGATTCATAACCAGGGTCGATTATTAGCCGTGAATGATATTATCCTAAGAAACGAAAACCCCATCCATGCTATCCGATTTAAGGTAAGTGTGAATCAAGAAGACGTTGATCCAACTGTGATCGGGGATGGTGTCGTTGTCGCGACTCCTTTTGGCGCTACTGGCTATTATCGTTCTGTCACTCGCAGCACATTTAATCAGGGGATAGGTGTGGCGTTTAATAATCCGACTCAGGAAAAACCACCCTTGTTGTTAGATGAAACTGATGAACTGAGTCTGGAAATTACGCGGGAGGTGGGACAGTTAGTGGCGGACAATAATCCTAGGATAGTGACAGTTAATCCAGGGGATAAAATTATTATTCGCCAAGCCTCAGAGGTGGGACGATTGGTGTATCATAATAACCAATAAGTTCGTCATTTGTCATTTGTAAGGGTTTTCAAAAGTGGTTTAGGTCAGTGCATTGCTCAAATGTTGGGAGCGCAACGCTTCAACGAGCTAGAAAATAACTCAATTTCTGGGATTTACGGCTGTGTGACCACGGGAGAAGATTGGCAATTTTTGAAGCTAGAGAGCAATGTTGTTTTTGTGGATAACCAGCGACATTATATTAATGAACTGGAAAAACTGCTTGGCATTTTCCAATTTATTGTGGATAGTTACGAAACATTTTGACAACCGTAGGGGCGGGTTGAGGAAATCAATTTAGCTATTTAGAACTAACTGAATAACGAAACCCGCCCTGCCTCACCAATAATACCAAATCCGCGTTTATAACCTACTTTTGCCACGGTGATTAAAGCGGAATTTGGGTTGCGACAGAA
Organism: uncultured Coleofasciculus sp.; assembly: GCA_964574085.1. GTDB lineage: Bacteria > Cyanobacteriota > Cyanobacteriia > Cyanobacteriales > Coleofasciculaceae > Coleofasciculus. The sequence goes on along the minus strand of CAZNNK010000341.1, from coordinate 4,189 downwards.
GAAACGGTTTTGACCTTTATTCTTAGAAAAGCGAGATTGCTGACCGATTTGTAAGGCAACATCCGGTGATAAATGTTAATGTCGCATGGTTGATATGCATAAATGTCATTTGTGTGGGGATTATGTATCCTAAGTAACGAGATGAATTGGGTCATCCCCATAGATTATAGGGATGAAGGATGAGATATAAGATCCTTAAGCCTGGAACTCAAGTTCCGGAACCTAAAGCTAAAACCCGTTGAAACGGGTTCAATGACTAACCGAGTAAGCTCGATTCTTACTTAAGCTTTCAGTTCCGGAAATTTATTTCCTGACTATAGGATGAACACGATATCTCCCTTAAGTTTAATGGCACTGACTTAAGCCTTTTGGAATCGCCGAAACCCTTGATATACCCTAGTAGGGTGGGTACTGCCCACCAGCATACCAGTCAGTACCATTTCCCTTAAGTTAGTGCTATTAATCAATCTAAATGAGTGTGACATTTGAGGGGATGGACTATAGATTAATTGAAAGGAATGGTTTTATTGAATGATTATGAATCAACCTAACTATCTCGGTAAAGTCTATTTAATCGGCGCGGGTCCGGGAGATCCCGGATTATTTACCCTCAAAGGTAAAACCTTGTTAGAACATGCCGATGTGGTGATTTACGATGCTTTAGTCAGTGCGCCAATTTTGGCAATGATTAACCCCAAGGCGGAAAAAATTAATGGCGGAAAACGGCGGGGGCGTCATTCATTACCCCAGGAACAAACCACACAGTTGCTGATTGAAAAAGCCAAAACCCATGCCGTTGTCGTGCGTCTGAAGGGGGGTGATCCCTTTGTCTTTGGGCGCGGCGGTGAAGAAATGGAGGATTTAATTCAGGCGGGTGTATCGGTGGAAGTGGTTCCAGGGATCACGTCGGGAATTGCCGCACCTGCATACATAGGAATTCCGCTGACCCATCGTCAGTATAGTTCATCCGTGACCTTTGTCACCGGTCACGAAGCGGTGGGTAAGTATCGCCCTCAAGTTAATTGGCAAGCGATCGCCCAGGGAAGTGAAACGATTGTAATCTATATGGGGGTGCATAATCTGGGCAATATCGTGGCGCAAGTTATCGCGGCTGGGCGTTCTCCAGACACCCCGGTGGCTTTAATTCGCTGGGGAACGACACCGCAACAAGACCACTTAGTCGGAACTCTGGACACCATTGTGCAGCAAGTGGACGCCACTGGGTTTGAAGCCCCTGCGATCGCGGTTATTGGTGATGTGGTTAATCTACAGCAAATTTTGAGCCACTGCCACCCTATCAAAAGCAAGCTGAGAACCCCCGTGTCTGTTCACTTCGTTCGAGGGCAAGTTTAACCGGGGGATGAAAGCGGTAGCATGGTTTTAACCATGGGTTTCACTTGCCGCGTTGGTTCTTGATGTACTTTTTGACAATTTCAGTGGGAGGTGATGCAAATTGTACCGAACAATTCCGATTAGAGCTAGGTTCACGGATGAAGAAAAAGCGTACTGGATAGACCAATGCCAGAACGCAAATAGTCTAATTAATTGTGCAATTTATTACACTAAGCAGAATCATTATCAGTGGAGGGAAAAGCAACCCAACGCTTTTTCTGTATATTGGCGTAATGATGAGTTGCGTTGCGGGTGGAAGCTGTACAAGTGTTGTACAACTTACCCAGAGTTAGACAAAGCGCTTAAACTTAACCCCCATTACAAAGCACTAGCCGCTCAATCGGCACAGCAAACATTAAAGTCTGTAGGTGAATCAATCAAAAGTTACAACAGCTTGGTTGACGCCTATTACCAGAAGGACGTTAATCGTCCATCGTTGCCTAGGTACAGGAAAAAAGGTGGCTTGGCTGCGGTAACTTTTCCCAGGCAGGCTTTAACTTACAAAGATGGGTGTTTTCGTCCATCTATCAGCAAGGAAACTAAGCCTGAACTCATCACTCAGATTGAGTTACCCTTGCCAGAGTTCATTGACTCAGATTGGGTTAAAGAGGTAACGATTCGCCCAAGTCTAGGTGAGCTTTGGATTGACTGGGTAATAGATGATGGAAAGGAACCCATTAAGGTTAATCCCAACCTAGATTACTCTCAAGCCTGGGGATTTGACCACGGTGGCACTAATTGGTTAACCGGGGTATCAACCCAAGGAAAAAGTCTGATCATTGATGGGCGCAAGCTCAAGTCAATGAATCAAGGGTATTGCCGCTTAGTAGCCAAGTATAAGCAGGGCAAGTCCGAATTCTACTGGGATGACAACCTGAACCGAGTGCAGCGCAAGCGAAATAACCAAATGAGGGATGCCATTAACAAGGCAGCTAGATTCATCGTTAATCGGTGTTTGGTTGATGGCATTGGTAATCTGGTTATTGGGTGGAATGAGGGACTCAAAAACAGCCCCCAGATGGGAAAACGGGGAAACCAAAACTTTATGCCCATCCCCACGGGGAGGTTAATTGAACGCCTCAAACAGCTTGCAGGAGAGTATGGGATTGTATTGACCTTGACAGAGGAGGCATATACAAGTCGAGCATCCTTCTTGGATGGTGATTCATTACCGAAACACGGTGAAAAACCCGAAAGGTGGAAATCATCAGGTAAAAGAGTCAGACGTGGGCTTTACCGGGCATCTGGTAGTCAGCTAATTAATGCTGATTGCAATGGGGCGGGAAATATACTCAAGAAAGTAGCCATACAGCTAGGGTTAAATCTAGCCAAGGTGGGTAGAGGCAGCTTGACACTGCCAAAACGGTATGACTTGTTTTCTAACCTGAAACGATCATACCGTGAGAAATGCGAAGCGCTACGCTTTCAAGCTAGCGCGTAGTATCCGCTCTCCAATCCACTCTCTTTTAAGGAGTGGAGATGTCAAAATTCTTAGTTAGGATCAGTGAGTGAGAAATCGTTAATGACAAATGACGATCACCACTGTTAACTTTAATTGTCCCCACCGACTTAGATGGTCAATTCTGGGTCATCCACACCCAAAAACAGATTAATGCGCTGGTGGGAGTCCCTCACTCCCCCATCACGATTATTGGTAATCGCCTTGGCTGCACCCTTGGCGGTGTTGAATGCATGGGCATTTTCGGAAATTTTCGCCTATTTCCAATCCCTACTGGTCACCCTATTAGTGGCGTCCCTGTTAGCGTTCCTATTGAACTATCCGGTAAGCTGGTTGGAAACTCTGGGAATTAAGCGAGGATTAGCCGGGTTATTCGTGTTTTTAGTCGCGCTATTGCTGTTGTTGGCGATTGGTGTAACGCTATTTCCCGTCGTTCTTACTCAAGCCCAACAATTGGTGAGTCGTTTACCCGAATGGTTCGATTCTGGGCGACGTCAGTTGGTGATGTTGGATCACAGGTTTGAAGATTTAGGCTTACCGATTAGTCTGGATGGTTTAATTATTCAAATTAATGACAGACTGAAGGGACAACTGCAAATCATCGCGTCTAAAACCTTGAACATAACTCTAAATTTAGCGGTGTTTACGGTAACGAAGGTTCTGGATGTGTTATTAACGATTATTTCTACCTTTTATTTACTCCAGCATGGTCGTGAAGTCTGGCGTAGTTTAATTGAATGGTTACCCAATAAAGTCCAGGAATCAACGTCGAATACGCTACGCTTAAGCTTCCAAAACTACTTTATCGGACAGATTATTATTGCTACTTGTATGGCGTCGGGGTTGATTTCGCTATTTGTGTTACTCCAGGTTCCGTTTGGGTTGCTATTTGGGTTTACGATTGGAGTTATGGCGCTGGTTCCTTTTGGCGGTTCTGTGGGGATAGCGTTAGTGACGCTACTGGTAGCATTGCGAGATATTGGTTTGGGGGTTCAGGTAGTAGCGGTGGCGGTGGTTTTTCAACAACTTGTGGAAAATTTATTAGCGCCGAGAATTTTTGGGAGTGTGACGGGATTAAATCCGTTTTGGGTGTTTATTTCTCTGTTAATTGGGGTTCGGGTGGGGGGATTATTGGGGGTGATTGTGGCGGTACCCACGGCTGTTGTGATTAAGGAGGCGTTGATTGAGGTAAGAAAGGCGAGAAAGGATCGGAATACGGGGGTGACTCCATCGGCTGAGTTGGTTCAAGATGTGTAGGGGCGCACCGACGTGCGCCCGTGTCCACTTAAGCGCTAAAAGCAGGGGAAGCAGGGGAAGCAGGGGAAGCAGGGGAAGCAG
>CAZNNK010000340.1:0-7161 GCA_964574085.1 uncultured Coleofasciculus sp. | reverse complement strand
TTTCTGCAATGAAATTTAGTCTGTCTATATTTGACTATACTTTTACCAACTATTATTCATGAAACTCAAGATTCTGACTATCCTCTTACTGCTAACACCCTTTGGGTTAGCCACTCCTCTAAAGGCGGAAAATCCTGATCATCTGAAACAGTTACAAGACACTGGCGAATGTTCTACCTGTGACTTAACCAATGCCGATCTGAGTAATGCTAACTTGAGTCAAAGTATCTTGACTTATGCCGATTTGAGTCAAGCTAACCTCACCCAAGCGACTCTCAGTGATGCTAACCTCAACTATGCTGACTTGATTAATGCCAACCTTAGTAACGCTGACTTAAAAAATGCTGATCTAACTCGCGCCTTTCTCGGTGGTGCAGATCTCAGGGATGCAGATCTCAGAGACGCTAACTTCAAAGCGGCTAACCTAAGTAATGCTACTCTTCTTGGTGCAAACTTAACCCAAACCCTGTTAAGTTTAGCCAATTTGAGTGAAGCCAATTTGTCTCAATCCATTCTCACTTTAGCCGAACTCAGAGGCGCGGATCTCAGACGTGCTAATCTGGAAAATGCTAGGCTCAATGGTGCTAACCTGAAAGCTGCGAATCTCAGAGAAGCGAACCTGAGTAATGCCCGACTTAATAATGCGAATTTAAATGGCGCTTACCTCAGAGGTGCTAATTTGAGTAATAGCTTTTTGACTAATGCTGATTTGCGCGAAGCGAACCTCTGGGATGTTGACCTGAGTCGCGCTAATCTACAGGATGCTGATTTAAACGGTGCAGTATTCTGTAATACCACTCTACCCGATAGAACGATTTCTAATCGCGATTGTCCATAACTTGGCGATTTTCGGTTGATTGAATCGATCTTCATCAAAGCTTCACATAACTGGGATTGTCTTTTACACAAACTTTACAAGCACATTGCAACGACTATAGTATATTTACTTATAGTCAAAGCTTATGCAACTAATAAGTCCAGCTAATCAATTAGGGGGTAAGAGGTCAACAAATGGCTAACGTTTACCAAAAATCAGTATTTGCGGCTGCTGGTGCTGGTGTCGCTCTGGGATGTACGGTGATTGGAGCAAATCCCGCAGCAGCAACCATTATTAACCATGATTTTACTATCACGATTACAGAGGGTGTTCTAGTTGGTAATCAGTATTCAGGTTCATTGAGTTATGATGACTCTTCTGATCTAACTTCTTATGGAGGATTCCCACTTGTAGATTTTAACTTTGATTTCGAGGGAAAAACATTTAGCGAGTTAGACTTATTGATAGATGTAGCGGGCTACGGTGGTTTCATTCCTGAGCAGGGATTAGTGACGGCTTCTGTCGGGCTTTATGACTCCCCTTATCAGCCACAAGACTTTCCTAAAATAATTTTCCTTGAATCTGACTTTTATGGCTACTTGGGAGATTGTTCAGGCTCTAGCTGTGATTTTGGTCCAGAATCTTTTGGCGAGGTGACGTATGAGGTGGACTCTCCCTCAACTTCAATTCCGGAACCCAGCACTGTAGGTAGTCTAGTTTTCTTGGGTTTGGGTAGCTTACTCTTCAAGAAAAAAACAGTATCCTCTAAAAGTGAATCGTGAATAAACAAAAATAGTCATAATTCTCTAGGATGAAAGTCTTACTGGGATGGGAACTGGGAGCAGGACAAGGACACATTCAACGTTTAGTGGCGCTGGCTCAAATACTGGAAAACCAAGGGTTTGAGCCAGTCTTGGCTTTGAAAGCATACAAATTTAAAGGCATCAGTTTTTCGTGGCAAACTGTTTTTGCGCCACGCTTACCTTTTTTGGGGCGTCAAGACTCCTATACATTTACTGATATCCTGGAAAACTTCGGTTTTGGGAATGTCAACCTGTTGCGATCGCACCTTCAGGCATGGCAATCTGTGTTAGCAGAGGTGACACCCCGCTTAATTATTGCAGATCATGCTCCAGGTTTGGTACTAGCTGCTTATGGCAAGATACCTACAATTGTAATTGGAGAGTGCTTTACCGTACCGCCTCTGGTTGAATCTTTCCCCATTTTGAGATTTCCAGCACCGCCGGAATCAACCCAGCGTCAAGAACAAGTTAATACGACGGTTCGTGAACTTGTGTCTGATGCACCTTTGGGAAAAGTTTTGAATGGAGATGCCAGTTTTATCTTTGGTATTCCTGAATTAGATCCCTATCAGCATTTGCGGGATAGAGAAAAGTACGTCAGTCTCCACATTACCCCTATCCCTAGAGATTTATACCATGCTGATGGGTTATCTTGGGCTTATTTAGCTGATAATTATCCCTATCGAGAGCTAGTGTTGCAAATCCTTAAGCCTCAATGCGAGTTCAAACCGTTAAATGAGGGACTAGCTGGGAAATCTTTGGCAATTCACAACGGTGGTTTAACTACAGCGATTGCTTGTTTACTGGCGGGAATTCCACAGTTAATTCTACCCATCTATTTAGAACAGCATCTCAACGCGATCGCACTTTCTCAGTTGGGGGTGGCAAAGATAATGACGAAGCCAACTTGGGACAGGTTACTTAGCGCCCAAGTTGACGCTTCTGCTCTTGCTGAAACGGCTCATGTTCAAGCTAAAAATCTCGCTCATTGGAACCAAAACTTTATGGACTTTGTTGTTAAAACTTGTCTGGAATTGATCGGTTATGACCGCTGTGAGTAAAATATTTTTTATCTACTATTCACTCTATCCTTTCTTCAGGAAAGACTACGTTTTCATAAACCAAAGAGAGGAGACACTGGAAATTAATGCTGGTAAATTCAACATTCAATTCAGCTTGAGTATCTACGGCTTCCTCAAGCGAATAAGAGGTCAGTTCCCATTTGTTTCTTTCATTAAGGCGATAGCACTCGATACTCATTTTTTCAGAATCGATGAGAACATATTCGTTTAGGGTGTCAATCCGACGATAATGTTTAAATTTTTTACCTCGATCAAACGCTTCTGTACTGGGCGATAAAACTTCTACGATTAAACAAGGATGATAGATGATTTTTCTGGCTTTTTGATCGCGTGGGTCACAACTCACCATGACATCGGGATAGTGAAAGGGACCTTTGGTTGAAATCCCGACTTTAGCATCCGCTATTTGGACTTTGCAGCCTTTACCTCTCAGATGGTTTTTAAAGGCAGAGGCAAGGTTTAAGGCGATGTCGTTGTGGGGGATAGTCCCGCCTGTCATGGCATAAACTTCCCCATTGATATATTCGTATTTTATCGGTTGTTGCTCCTCCCATTCCAGATAGTCTTGGGGAGTCATCAGTTGGAGTTGAGTTTGAGCAATCATTGGTTATATCTCCTCTAGAGAAACGAAAGCGGTGAAGTATTGAGTTTGGCGCGAACGTGGTTCACTTTACTTATCCGGGGATGATGCTTCGATTGTACTAGAAATTTCGGCATATAAGACGGTATGTCAAAAGTTTGTAGTCAGCGCTGTCTTCGCTTCTGGCACGCTTCGTGCCTACTACAAACCCAGCTTAAGCAACAGGTTGCAATACCTCCACCTGCTTCAACTCCAATCCTTGCTCAAAGATCTGATCAATCGGTAACATTTGACCCTCACTTGTCATAAACTTATGGTCTTTTGTCGCCCGAATCGTAGCACCATCTTCTAACAGATATTCAAACACCTCTTGTTCGCCGCGATTATGCCATTGGGCAATCGGTTGGGTGTACACATAGCCATGCTCATCTACACTATACACTGTACACTCAATCCCCTTTTCAACAATTTCCCCAATCGCCACAGCACCATACTCAACCGTGAGAATCGGCGTATCATAACTCAAGCAGTATTCAGCAAATAATATCATCTGCTCGAATAACTCTTCCGCAATCCGTTTCGCCACACCATTTTTTGCCGCACCATCGATAAAAATCTCTCGATGTTTCTCCATTTCTGCCACTTTCTTTTTACCCATACAGTTATGAGCAATGAAATCATTGGCAATGAAATTATAAGTTGGGGAAATACTTAAGTCAAAAACCTCCTCTTGACCAACATATTCAATCGAGACAATTTCATCCCAGAATACATCGGATTCCGCAATTGCCATCAGCGCTTTATCCTGCAAAGCCGTGGCAAAATTCTGAACTCGATGACGCGCTAAACTCCGAGTGGGAACTTTCTGGAAATTTAAACCAGAAGACATGGTTCCCTGTCGGACACCAGCAGCGTGATCAATCTGTTTCCACGTCATAATATAATGATCAACCCAATGATTAAAATCAGCAATCAGTTCAGGATCACTATTACAGAAATAACTACAGGAAGGACTCTTGGTCGAAAGATGACCATCACCTATTAGATAAGCAGTTAGCTTAATTTGAGCATCTGAGATATCACTCTCGTTAGTCAGTGGTAATATCTTAGCCATTCCAATCCGACTACCAACCTTAAATTGATCCAGAGGCTGCCATCCTAATAGTGAATAGAAACGATGATCCGCTGTCGCTCTAATTTTACGATTTGTTTTCGTGATGATTTCCCAAACATCTCGCACGCCGTTCGGATGAATTTCACTAATCGGTTGCTGAGTAATCTTTTGCGTTACCTGATCCAGAGACAACACCTCTCGTCCTAACCAATACTCAGGTTTAGATGCAATATCTTTGAGAGACACTAAACGCCCCGTTTCTGCATCAATAATCTCCGTTGAACCACTCAGACATCGGCGTAACAAATCCGCTTGACCTAGGGAATATCCCGCCAAATCCTGAGCCATCTTCATGATCTGCTCTTGATAACAGAGCGTCCCATAGGTTTCTTTTAAAATAGGCTCTAATAGCGGATGTTGATACTCAACCTTTTCTTTACCGTGTTTCCGATGAATAAACTTAGGAATTAGACCTGCATCTAAAGGTCCCGGACGATATAATGCTAAAATTGAAGAAATATCTTCAATACTCGACGGTTTTAATTCCCGCACCACCTGACGCATCCCAGAGGATTCTAATTGAAATATTCCCTCTAATTCGCCTTTTTCTAACACCTTATAGGTTCTCTTGATATCATCGGGGATTTTCTTGATTTCCCCCTTTGCCACAATCTGAAATGCTTTCCGTTCATCCAGAGGTAACTGATCCAGATCTAAAGTAATCTCTTGATTTTGGCGAATTAATTCTGCTGTTCTCTGAATCGTGGTTAAATTTTTCAGCCCCAGGAAGTCCATTTTTAAGAGTCCGAGGGATTCTAAGTCCTCCATAAAATACTGGGTAATCACCGCCCCTTCGTTATTCACCTGCAAGGGAACAATTTTATCTAAGGGTTCAGCGGAAATCACGACTCCCGCCGCGTGAACGCCAAAGGTTTTATTGGTTCCCTCAATTCGGATTGCCATATCCACCCAGCGCTGAACTTGAGGGTTATTTAAGTAAGCATCTCTAAATTCTGGTGAGGGCGTATCCTCGGAGATCATCACCTTTAACTTGGTGGGTTTTCCCCGTGAAACCGGAATCATTTTTGCCATCCGATCCGATTCTCCATAGGAAATATTCAGCACCCTGGCGACATCTTTTAATACCGCCTTCGAGGTCATCCGGTTAAACGTAATAATTTGTGCTACCCGATCCGCCCCATATTTGCGGGTAACATAGTCAATCACCTCATCCCGGCGTTCAATACAAAAATCGGTATCAATATCGGGCATAGATTTCCGTTCTGGATTGAGAAAACGCTCAAATAGTAGCCCATGATGTACCGGATCAATATTGGTGATTTTCAGAGAATAAGCAACTAAAGAACCCGCCGCCGACCCCCGTCCGGGACCGACTGGAATTTTCTGGTCTCTGGCATATTTAATATAGTCCCACACGACTAAAAAGTAGGTGGAAAATCCCATCTGCTGCATCATTTTTAGCTCATATTCCAGCCGTTCTTTATAGATGGGATCAACGTCACTGCGAGAACGACATCCTATGCGATCGCATAATCCTTCCCAAGTGACTTCTTCTAAGTACGTATCGGCGCTGTGACCCTTGGGAACCGGGTAATTGGGGATGCGTGGTTCCCCCATAATGTCGTAGCGTTTGACCTTATCCGCGACCTCCAGTGTATTCGCGATCGCTTCCTGGATCACGTCATCGGGTAAATGATCCCGAAATAGCTGTGCCATCTCCTCGGCGGACTTGAGATACTCGGTACCAGAGTAACGCATCCGCTTCTCTTCTTCGATTAATTTACCGGTTTGGATACAGAGTAAGGCGTCATGGGCTTCGACATCGTAGCAGGAGATAAAATGAGAGTCATTGGTGGCAACCAGTTTAATCTCCAACTCACGGGCTATTTTTACGATTTCTACGTTAACGATTCGGTCTTCAATTGACCCATGATCTTGAATTTCTAGATAATAATCGTCACCAAAAACCTCTTTATACCACTGGGCAACCTTTCGGGCGTGTTCCACATCACCTTTGAGAATGGCTTGGGGAACTTCTCCGCCTAAACAAGCACTGGTGACAATTAATCCCTCGTGATACTGTTTGAGTAAGTCTTTATTAATACAAGGACGTTGAAAAATTCCCTTTCCTTGCATTCCTTTCAGGTTAGAAATGGTCGTCAGTTTAACTAAATTTTTATAGCCTTGGGTATTTTTCGCCAAGACCACTTGATGATATTTGCGATATCGCTTTGTCTTATCTTCAATATCCCCATTAATCACATACATTTCATTGCCGATAATCGGCTTAATCCCTTTCCCCCGACAAACTTTAATCAACTCGATCGCGCCATACATCACCCCATGATCCGTCAGTGCGATCGCGGGCATCCCCAATTCCACCGCCCGATCCACCAGTTGCGGGAGTTGGGAGGCGCCATCAAGTAAGCTGTAGTCACTATGAATATGTAGACCGACGAAGGACATAGAACAAAGAGAGATAAGGATTCAGTTAAGGGGCGCGATCGCTCACCTTCATGGTAAGCTGACAGGTCTAATGGTATTCCCGATGCATCCAGATTGACCCTTGCTACCCCACATATAAGGATACATCATTCAACTATACCCTATATGTAGTCACACCACCCGTAGGGGCTTGGTAGGGACTTGGTTACCAAGCCCCTACGGTTTACGCGATCGCACTCGATAGTTCTTGCCAGCGCTGATGCCACAATTGCTGCATTTTTTGCATAATCTCAGGTAAA
>CAZNNK010000339.1:0-7164 GCA_964574085.1 uncultured Coleofasciculus sp. | reverse complement strand
AAACTGACCTGAGCATTTAACTGGCGTCTCACCTCGGTTAAAATTTGAGAAATAAGTAATTCAGAACGTGCTTTTTCTGTATTAATGGCTGTTGCCAGCAGAATATAGTCAGGCAAGAGTAGGGATAAAATTTCCGAGGAGTTGGTTGGCTCGACTTGAGCAAAAACATTTTGATTTTCCGTAAATGTTAAATCAAACTCCTCTTTGACTTTGGCTAAACTAAAGTTACTGTATGCCATTTTTACTGTCTCTAAAACTATCCATTGAATCTATCCGATTGAGTGAAGTCATTAGCTGCCTGTTAACGCTGGGGCGGGTTGGGTTGAGCCGTTATCCGTTACCAACACAGAGACTGTCTAAACCCACACCCACCATAAGACTACCCGATTTTATGCTGACGACTGCACAAACTTGGGTGATAAGGGAAAAGATTCCCCAAAGGAAAACTTAAGCGCAGACGAGAGCAATTTTTGCTTCACGGGTAACTCAATCACAAACTCTGTCCCTTGACCCGGTTGGGAAATACAGGTCAATTGACCCCCATGTTTATCCACCACAATTGATTGAGAAATCGATAACCCTAAACCTGTCCCTGTGCCAATGGATTTGGTAGTAAAGAACGGATCAAAGATTTGCGTTTGAATCGCTTCGGGGATACCTGGACCATTATCCTTGATCCGAATAATTACCCGTTCAATCGGTTGCGAGTTCTGGGGTTCCTTGTCTGGTGACTCCTCCAATGGGACAACGGGTAATTGAGAACTCACTGCCGTACATATCGTAATTCTGCGGGGTTCTGGGTGGGTGTCTAAGGCATCAATGGCATTCCCCAGGATATTCAAAAACACCTGATTAAGCTGACTGGCGTAGCATTCCACCGATGGCAAATGACCATAGTGTTTGTCAACCTGAATTTCTGGACGATTCAGTGTTGATTTGAGTCGATGCTGTAAGACGAGTAAGGTGCTTTCAATCCCGTCATGGATATCCACTGGTTTAATCTCCGCCTCATCTAAACGGGAGAAATTCCGCAGGGATAAGACAATTTGGCGGATGCGATTGGCACCCTCTTCCATGGAGTTCAAGAGTTTGGGAAAATCTCCCCTAACAAAGTCTAAATCAACAGCCTCAATCTCGTCTTGAATTTCGGCAACGGGTTGGGGATAGTGTTTGGCATAGAGTTGCAACAACTGCAACAATTCCATCCCATATTGACGAGTATAGGTAATATTCCCGGCAATGAAACTAATCGGGTTGTTGATTTCGTGGGCAATTCCCGCCACCATCTGACCCAAGCTGACCATTTTTTCCTGTTGAATCAGTTGGGTTTGCGTCTTTTTGAGTTGATCTAAGGTGTGCTGGAGATCCTGGTTTTTGACTCTCAACTCCTGTTCCGATTTCCGCAAGGCTTCCTCCGCCTGTTTGCGATCGCTAATATCTCGGATAATCGTGGAAAACACCTCCACCTCTCCAGTGGCGCCGGGATGCGCCATCACCACTTGAGACACTGGAATTTCCCAACCATTTTGGTGCAGGAGTGAGGTTTCACCTTGCCATACTTTGTCCTGGATCACGGTGGGTAAGGCTTCGGCGAACAACCGTCGGTTCACCGACTGGGGATGGAAATCCCACATCCGCAGATGGCTGATCTCCTGATCTGGATCAAGTCCCACCAATTGCCGCCCTGCCTTATTAATATAGAGGAGCGTCCCATCCGATTCACACATACTGACAAAATCGGTGGTACTTTCCAAAATCGCCGTCAATCGCACCGTTTTTTGTTCCGCTTGCTTGCGCTGGGTGATGTTGGTACTGGTACTCACCACCCGATAAATCTGTCCGTGTTGATCACGCAGGGGGGTTAATGTGGTAATCCACCACCGTTCTTGTTCCTGTACACTAAAACATTCTTCATAAGACAGGGATGTTCCCGTCTGGACACAGGTGGTGTAATGGTCGGTCATCGTGATTGCCCGATCCGGCGGTAGGATCGCAGCCAGGGGTTGATTCCGTAACTGTTCGGCGGGGATACCGATTAACTGTTCGTAAGCGGGATTCACATCCACATAACGAAATTCCCAGGATGGATCAGGTTCACTCTGGTGTTGATGGACATCGACGACACTAATCGAGTTTTCCACACCATTGAGGATGCTGCTTAAAAATTGTTCTCTCTCCTGTAAGGCTTCCTCAGCTTGTTTGCGATCGCTAATGTCGGTGATCATTCTTAGTACGCCGACAAACCCCCCTTGATCATTAAACAGGGGCGTCGCCGAAATAATCGCCCATAGATTTGATCCATCTTGGCGGCGAAACTTGAAATCGTAGCGTTCCGGGATTCCTTGGCGGCGACGATCTAAGTAGGTTTGGATCAGCGCTTGGGATTCGCTGTCAATAAAATCAAACAGCGATCGCCCCTGCATTTCCGTGATCGTATACCCTAGCATTTGCGCCATGCGACTATTGGCAAAGGTGATTTGGTTGTTTCCATCAAACACCCAAACCCCCTCTGATGCGGTTTCCACGATACAGCGATAATGACGTTCCGATTCTCGCAGGGCGGCTTCGGCTTGCTTGCGTTCTGTGATGTCTTCAAAAATCCCTAGTAGATACTGAGGCGTACCCGTTTCATCCAGCAACGGGACTTTCTTGGTATTAACGATGCGTTCGCCGCGATGGGGTGTGTTCAAGGGGGCTTCGGGAATATCGACTAATGTACCCCCCATGAGAATTTGTCGATCCTTCGCCCGTAAGAGTCGGGCTTGTTGGTAAGGTAAAAAATCATAGTCACTCTTACCCAGAACTTGGGCTTTCGAGTACCCCAAGAGTTCTTCGCTGGTTTTGTTCCAGTACATCACCTGTAACGCTTTGGCATCTTTAATAAAGACACCCACCGGGAGATTCTCGATCACGGAGTTGAGGAAGGCTTGCGTCTCTCGCAGTTGGACTTCCGTTTGTTTGCGATCGCTAATATCTAGGATCACGCCATCCAGCCATTGGACGACACCATTTTCATCCAGCGTCCCTTGACCTTTATCATAGACCCAAGCGATTTGGCCATCGGCGCGGACAATCCGGTACTCCAGCACGTAGGGGTGCTGGTTGTCAATACTTTGCCCCACGCTTTCTTTCACGCGACGGCGATCGTGAGGATGGATAATACTGTCAAAGGAACGGATGCGATCATGAATAAACTCTGACGCCTCATAGCCAGAAATATCCTCAATCGCTGAACTCAGAAACGTCATCGTCCCAGCCGAGTCCCAGGTACAACGATAGACAGCGCCCGGAATATTGGCAACTAATGCCTGAAATTGGGCTTCGCTGTGTTGCTGCGATTCCTGTGCCTGTTGGTCTTTGGTGGAGTTTGGGGTAGATTCAAGGGAATTGGGTAAAATAGCCATGATTTTCTCCACACTCAGAGGCGTGGCTCAACTATTGCGAGGGTTTTGCGGGAGTAGACAGTTGAATGCTTAAATTTTTATTAAATTTTACCGCCTTTGACATAAAACATGCTAATATATATTCCTATTTTACATTATCCACATTCATGTAACTAATTGTAAAGCCCTTAGCTCAAATCGCCTGTCACCTAGCTGCACCCAAGTCTCTCAGTGGTAGTAATGGTCAGCGAGATTTTGATTCGAGGAGAGGTTGACCATTGGCAGTTGAACCAACTCACTCATGATAAGGCAAGTTATCAAATCGAGCTAGATGTGCTGATTTTTCTCTTTTTCTCTGATTAAAGCGATTTCACTGTCGGAAAGCCCACCGTAGAGAGACACCATGGCATCTCTGGAATAGATTGAACGGGTATTAGTTGGTGTAACTCAGTCCCTGGACATCAATTCTGTCCACCGTACTAAGAAATCTTAACCGTCAACTCTGTCGTGTTCCCTGTTCCCTGTTCCCTGTTCCCCAATCTCAACCGTCAACTTTAATTGTGTCCGACTCCTTACAGTTAACGATCAAACAAGGATGATCAGGTAGCTTTTGTGACGTTGTTTTTGCGTTCGTCTGAAAATTAGAAGGTTTACTAGGATTCTTCGACCTAATCTTACTTAATTTCAATTCACTAATAGCTTAGATTCTGCCTAAAATTTGTTAAAATTTATACCAAATGTTATTGAATAAAAATTAAACCTGAGTGGTATAGCTTATTTGGTTATATATTTCAGTTAATTAGACTACAAAACAGCCCTGTTTTTACCGAAAAAGATTCCTCTATATAGAGATAGACAACTTGCCACACTCGAACTGTTTGATTAGTGGATCAGCCAACGATTTAACAAAACCAATAGTACTCTACAAACTCCGAATCCTCTGTATTTGTACAGTTCAGGAGTGGCAAGCTGCCGATGTAATGAGATCACTATTTTGTCACTGTTTAGTCACGTACAAGTAAGCTTTGCATAAAACTGATGCAAGTTTTAAATCGCTTAATGTGGCGCTCCATCGCCAAAACCAATCAGTCGAGACAGACGTTGGTCAAATCCTCCTCTTAGATATGAAAATTAACCATTTTTTAGCAAAATCAGCAATTTTGAGCCAAGATTGAGACTCACCTGGCTTAGAGCAAGCCAAGTTTTACTTTGATATAGTTTGACAGCGATCGCTTGTCTTTCTCGGCTTCCTGTTTAAGCTGCTGCTTTTGCTCGACAGTCACTTTGATTGTAATCGTGGTGCGTTTCATTTACGTCTAGTCACCTCAGATTCTCTACACTAATACTTTAGTATAAAAAAGTATTAAAAAGTGTTACCTAATAAAAGAAATCTTAAGAAATCGATAATTGCTCAGGTTGAACAAATATCCTGAAGGGGACAAGTAAGAATTTGATTATAAAGATTTTTGATCAGCATAAAGAAAATGCCATGAATCGATCAGCGATTTGAGGCAACGATCTATAGCGACTCATCGGTGACAGTTGTCTATTTTAGAATTTGCCGACATTCAATCCCTAGGCAATTCATCGGCAATCTAAAGGTTTCCGCTTGAGTCCAGGATTTTACTTATTAACGATTAAAGTTTGCAGTGTTTTCCGTGTGTTATGGCTTATAAACTTTCCCAAAGTTGTACTGGGTGTGATACCTGTCGTGTCCAATGTCCAACGGGTGCAATCAAAGTCAAGGATAACCAGACGTGGATTGATCCGAATCTGTGTAACAACTGTGAAGGGTATTATCCTGAACCTCAATGTGTGATTCACTGTCCCATCAGTTCCCCCGTTCCCGCCCATGGCAAAAAGGGGCGATACAAGCTGAATCAAAGACCTGCTACCAGTCCGGACTTATTTGCCAATGACAAAACTAATCCCTTTGCCTCCTCCATCGTTATCTGGGAAGCGTCCAACCTATTGGCACAGCGCCTTTCTCTCCCTTGGTACACTGATGCGTCTGGAAAACTTTGTTATCAGCGCCAGGTGCGTCAAGGTAAAGGGACAGTGGACTTTTGGCTAACCCCTACCGTCAATGCCGACTCAACGGATACGTTATCGACTGATGAAGCACAAGCGACACTTGAGGCGATGGATATCAAAGCCACCTGTCTCCATTTAATATATGCCGCATACGCGACAGGGTTAGACAAACCGTGGCAAGAAGAGTTTACTCTAAACGATGTGCAAATTGAGAACTATTTGGGATTAGAGAAACGCACAGATTTGAGTAAAGCCGCTAAATTAAGTCTAATCAAACAGCTTGCCCAGCAGCCCTGCCAAATTACCCTCGGCGTTCATTGGTCAAAGCAAGGCAAAGTCCCAGAATTTACCATTCCCCAAAGTCGCTTATGGCATCTTCAGCCAATTGAACATCATTTTCAAGAAGACGAACAAGGATACAAACATCTGGTTGGGTTAACCTTTCGGATTAGGGCAGGTATTTGGGCAAAATATTTCTTAAATAGGCAAGGCTGTCAAAACCGAACTGCCTTTTATCAGTATGGTAATCTGCCTCAAACCTTACTCAGCGCCGTGATGAGTAACTGGCAACATATGAAGGGGCGACACGGATGATGTTGTGGCTGCTGTTTAAAACCAGAATCGGCAAACGACAACGGATTACCGTACCCACATTAATGCGGGTGGCGTATGGAGAGGACAAACTCCTGCGGGCGTCTTCCCAACGAGATGAACGGAAACGCCTGGTGCGGACATTTGAAAGTGATTTAGAAGTTCTCAGTCATCATGGACTCCAACCCGTGTTTGATCCGGTAACCTATTTACCAGAGATTCAACCCATGTGGGCGAAACTAGGGGAACTTCCCGACGATGCGGATGCGGCGTTAGAGTTTTGGATTCAAGATGGAAATAGCAACAGGCGGTTAACCGATGCAGCGCCTCGTGGTAAGTGGAATCTATTAATGAAAGCCCGAATTTTATGGTTTGAACTGAAGGCAGAATGGGAACATGCGCTGACTAGCGTGGAGCCGAACAAGGTACGATTAACCAAGCGAAAGACTAAATCCCAGTCATCGCCTATCCTGTCTGGCGCAGATGTTATCGCGGCGAGACAACGCAACAAACTGAGTCAACGCGACTTAGCGCAATTGACAGGTAAAAGCCAAAGCTGGATTCGAGATATTGAGAAGGAACGATTTCGGATAAAATTAGAAGACCAACGGTTGTTGCAGGAAGTGCTGGGTTTGACTGAATTGAATTCTGGATAATAGTTCAGGGATAGCACAGTTGTAGAGACGCGCCATGGCGCGTCTCTACAAAGGTTTGTTGTCAACCTTATCGTTCAGAAAATGCCATGTTGCATAGCCTATAAATTGTTGGGTTTCCTAAGTCCACCCAACCTACAACTACAATTGACAACCAAAATTGACAACCAAAATTGTAGGGTGCGTTAGCGGAGCGTAACGCACCATTATAAACTCTAACTAACTACGGAAGACCCGTATCACCATTAAATCCCTAAACCCACCCCTACAATTGATTAGTTGACACTCCCCGCTCTAAAGAGACGGGGATTCTGCTGACAGAGTATACTGCGGCAATCCCCACAGTCTAACTCTCGCTACGGTCGTCAAACACCGTCTACCCAGTCGGTTTAGGTCGATGCCTAACTTTCTGGCTACTTTTCTTAAAATATTGGCACTGCCATTTAAATCGGCATTTACAATCGAGCCATCACCACTCTTAAATAAACCACGCTTTACTCGTC
>CAZNNK010000338.1:0-7168 GCA_964574085.1 uncultured Coleofasciculus sp. | reverse complement strand
GTGCAACACAGCGCGTCCTCCCGTGGGACGCCGAACTAGGGGAATGGGTTTTCCCTTCCAAGTCAGAGTTTGCCAAGCCGGAGACCAACGACGTTGATGATATCCTAGGGAAATTGTGGCAGATTCCCAGGTGTAAAACCGCAGCACTGGAGAATTCCTAGCATCGGTGTACCCAGACGTGCCATGGCACATCTCTACATTGTCCCCCTGCTGTTGTTCCAGAAGCCATTGGTCAATTGCCATCTGAAGTTGTCCGGGGAGGCACAGGGGGGGAATTAAACGCCAAGGTGGTTGGTTCGTCAGGATTGGGTTCATTGCTTCATTGAATCTTTGCAATCGTTGTCATACAGTAGACAAAACTTTACATTTTTAGTTTGCCACTTCCATCTCCTTTTATCCTGTTTGAGTAAGACTGTAATACGCTTTAATACGATGTGATTTTAGAATTAATTCATTGACTTTAGGCGTAAATACATTAGATATTATCTAACCATTGAAGCAAATAAAATAGCGTAATACATAAAACCTCATGTATTACGATTTTCCTCTATTGCAAAAGGAAAAAAGTTTTTATAAAACTATTAGTTATTTACCCACAACGCCCTATTTTCAGTGTTATTAATTGAATAGAAATGAATCAGGACAAGTAGAAATACTTAACAGGGTGTGATTGATCCGTATTCTATCCGTTAATTCGTCGAAACTATGGTGTCGTCATGACCGTTAAATCAATCAAACCGAATGTGTCTTTCAGCTTGTTTACAGCATCTAAACAAGTTCAATTTATTCAAACATTAAAACGGATTCGGTTTAGCGGTCAGCTGATATTGACGAGTTCAGATAAGCAAAAATGGTTGTTTTTTCTATGCCAAGGTCATCTAATGTATGCCACGGGCGGAACTCATCCAGTGAGACGGTGGCTAAGAAATGTAGCTGCCCACAGTCCCCAGTTAACATTAGATCGCTCAACCATAGAGCGTGATTTAACCGGATTTGATCCCGCCACTTGTAAAACCTGTTGGCAATATCACCTGTTGATTGTATGGGCAAAACAACAGAAAATCACCCATGAACAAATCGCTAAACTGATTCAATCGATGATTACGGAAGTCTTGTTTGATATCGCCCAAGCCCAGCAAACCACCTATCAAATCAAACAAGATAACACGTTATCCACCCAACTTCCGGTCATTGATGTAGAAGATGCGATCGCCCGGGCAAATCAGCGATGGCAGGCTTGGCATCACGATTTGGTGGCGGACTATTCTCCTAACCTTGCACCCGTTATTAGACAACCACAAGCCTTGCAAGCCCGTACCTCAGAAGCAGTTTACCAACTTCTGAGCAAACTTTTAGACGGGAAACATACATTGCGGGATGTGGCAGTGCAGATGAAGCGGGATGTCTTGCAAGTGACTCGTTCTCTGTTGCCTTATATTCGCTGGGGATTAGTCGAGTTGATTTCTATCCCTGATTTACCGAATCCCGTCAAGCAAGAGGATTCAAAACGTCCACCCGCCACCGCACAATCTACCCAGGCGCTGATTGCTTGTGTCGATGACAGTCCCTTGGTGTGCCACACCATGGAAAAACTACTCAGCGCCAGTGGTTATCGATCGCTAGTGATCGACGATGGCTTACGTGCGATCGCGCTTTTGATTGCTCGGAAACCCGATTTAATCTTTCTGGATTTAGTGATGCCAAATACCAATGGCTATGAGATTTGCGCCAAATTACGCAAATTACAAGTTTTCCAAAATACACCGATTGTCATTTTAACCGGAAAAGATGGCATTGTTGATCGGGTTCGAGCCAAATTAGTGGGCGCATCGGATTTCTTGAATAAACCCATTGATGCGGGGACTGTACTCAATGTGATTAGCAAGCATCTCCAGCAGAGTGTTGTTAGTCATTAGTTATTTGTTCTTCGTCATTGGTCATTTGTCTTTAGTGAAAACTACTCACTCATAACCAAGAGTCAATCCCAACCATCCATTATTATTTTACACGAGGTAACCGTCATGGGAACTGCCCTAGTTGTTGAAGATTCTGCCACCGACATGCAAATTATCATTAATTGTCTACAGCAAGGAGGCATCAATGTATTGACGGCTGACAGTGGTGAAGCCGCCTTAGAAAAACTGAATAACCACAAACCTGATGTCATTGTTCTAGACGTTGTACTTCCGGGTCGCAGTGGGTTTGAAGTCTGTCGTGATGTAAAAGCTGCCGCTAATACGAGCAAAATTCCAATTGTGATTTGTTCAACTAAAGGCGGCGAGATGGATAAGTTCTGGGGCATGAAACAAGGGGCTGATGCCTATCTCGCTAAACCCGTTGATCAAGAGGAATTGTTGCGTACCGTCAAACAATTGACGCTGCGATCCGCTTAATGTCCATTCGGTCTAGATTAGTCATTACTGGATTGAGTTTAACTGAACCCTGAGATATACCCAGAGACAATCCCAAATCTCATGATTAATCTAGACTGACCAAGTTCCATTCATTTTTTCATGAGGTCAATCCTATGGGGACTGCTTTAGTTGTTGAAGATTGCTTGACAGATTTACAAATCATTACTTGCTGTTTACAGCAAGAAGGAATCAAAGTTCTCACCGCCGATAGTGGGGAAGAAGCGCTGACCAAGCTGAGTACCCAAACGCCTGATGTCATTGTTTTGGATATTGTTTTACCCGGTCGGAGTGGATTTGAGGTTTGCCGAGATATTAAAGACGCCACTAATACCAAAAGCATCCCCGTAGTTATTTGTTCGACCAAAAGTGGCGAAATGGATAAATTCTGGGGCATGAAACAAGGTGCTGATGCCTACATTGGTAAACCGATTGATCAGGCAGAACTTTTACGCACAGTAAAACAGCTAATCAGAAGCTGATCAACCCAAAACAGGGGGAGCATCTCATTGTAGCAAAAGTAGGATGAGTATCTTTCTCGCCTAGAAAAGTATGTGAGCAAGATACTCACACTACCTAAGTTGTAGAGAATGTCAATGTCCAACGTTTTACTCAGCTCAGATCGTTCCTTACCCACTACCCCAACGCCAGAACAATTATCAGGTTCTTCTAGCCAAGCCAATGAACAGTTTTTGCGGTTTCATTTGTTACCCGATACCACTGCCTTATTACCCATTCATCAACTCACTGAAGTATTGACCATTCCTAGGGGTCAAATTGTGCCAATTTTTCAAATGCCAGCCTGGGTGATGGGGGCTTACAATTGGCGGGGTGAAGTCTTATGGATGGTTGATTTAGGTCATTTAGTGGGACTGACACCCTGGTATCAACAAGCCGCTAGTAGTTCAGCGTATACGGCAATTGTGCTGCAAGCCAAAACCAAATCATCAACCTCCACCCAAGCCAACAGCGAAATGTTAGGACTCGTGGTTAACCGAGTTGAAGATATTGAATGGTGTCATGCTGATTGGATTCAATCTCCTCCCTCCGCTAGTGTGACTCCGGAACTGGTGCCGTTTTTGCGCGGGTATTGGTTAAAACCGAATGGTGAAATGCTGGTGATTATTGATGGAAACGCGATGATTGCCTCCATGCCCAAGCAATCGGTTTAAGTCGGTAGTAACAATTAAGGTTAACGGTGGGGATCGTCCTTCGTTCTTTATTTTATGTAACAGTTTGATGACTAAACTCACCTCAACAAAGTTGTAAATTTTTTAAGCTTTCGATTTAACTCATCAATTGAGAATCAGGGTGTTCTACATTTGTGAAATTAATTCATTGTTTGCTTCAGGTGACTGGACTTACACGACCGATTATTGAATAAAACTGCCTCGCCGTGAGTGGCAGTTTTATTCCGACCCAAAGACTTATACGATTCCATATCCCATTATCGTAGAACCCCCTGCCAATAAAAATAGGTAAGGAGGCAAATCGTAGGACATGGACTCGAGTAAGTCCAGTTTTGAGCAATTTGCCAACTCTTCCGTATTTTGTATTAAAGAGGTTTGATTCATGACTAGACTTTCTCCCAAACCTGGTTCCCATCACGATACCAATGGTCGCGGTTCTTACTCGCAGAATCTCCCCGTTGATTCCAGTGACTATCCCCCATCCATGCCTTATCGAACGCCTGGGACAGCTAATCAACCTCTACCCAAATTGTCGTCACTTGAGGCAATGGGAAAAACGCCAGAACAGCGATCAAACCGTCGCGGGTTGCTGTCTAGTCTGCGAAGTAAAGCGATTGGTTTAGCGCTAGCCATTGGAACGTTACCCGTATTGGCAGTGGGGGTGACTGCCTACTTCACAGCCAGTAGCGGGATGTATGACCAAGTGGTTAGTAACGAACAAACAAACACGATTGACTTAGAAGATAAATTAGAGCTGTTCATGGCAGAACGCTATAGTGACGTTCAAGTCCTGGCAGAACTTCCGGTGTTTAATAATGCTGAACTTGCGAAGGTTACACCCCGGGAAGAAAAGGAACGTCTGCTTAATGCCTATGAGAAACTGTACGACAGTTACGACAGTATTGGTGTGTTTGACCTCCAGGGTAACGTTCTTGCCCAATCAGACTCTGGAGAAATTCTCGAAAATCACTCTGACCGAGACTATTTTCAAGAAGTATTGAAAACGGATCAGATCTACATCACGGAACCACGACTCTCTGAAACGACTAACAGGTACGCTGTGTATATCACCGCACCGATTAAGGATTCAGTGACAGGTAAAACCATTGGCATTATCCGCACCCGTGAGCCGATGGAACGAGTGAATGGAATTTTCGGTGTAACCCAAGACCGACAACAAGAATTTCACCTGATTGATTCGTCAGGCAGGGTGGTGGCTGCAGAAGATCCTGATGATGTGGGTCAAACATTCGAGGAAAAGTTTCCCCAGATGTATCGTCAAGCTCAACAAAACCAGGAAGAAGTCCTCACCATTGTTGAACGACGAACTGGACGGGAAGACGTTATTACTTACTCTCCCACTGAGGAACTGGCTGAGGACTATAACTTGAACTGGGCGCTGATTATTGTCCGTCCCACGGATGTGGCATTTGCACCGCAACGGAATATGCTCTGGACATTGGGATTAGGGACAGGAAGTGCTACCTTAATGGTCGGTGCGATCGCGGCTTTTGTTGCAGGGAACGCCACCCGACCGATTGTGGATGCAGCCGGTGCGGTGGCAAAAATTGGTCAAGGTGACTTGGATGCTCGCTTGCAGGTGAAAGGGGATGACGAACTGGCGACTCTGGGTGCAAACATCAACGACATGGCGGGTCAGTTAGAGGTCTTTATTCAAGAACAAGAACATGCTGCTGAACAAGCCCGCTTACTGGCAGAGATTACCGGTTCTCGCACCTTGAAATCCCAGGAAATCCGGGATCTGTTCCAAAAAGCGGTTGAGGAAACCCGTAAAATCCTCGACGCCGAGCGGGTGATGATTTTCCGATTTAACCCCGATGGTAGCAGTTATGTGGAGGCTGAATCTGTCGCCATGGGTTGGCCCCGCAGTCTGAATGACAAAATTGAAGAACTCACCCTATCTGAGGAACGGCGCGAAACCTATAAAGAGGGTCGTGTTGTTGCCACGAATCATGTTTTTGAAGCGGATTTGACGCCAGATGAACAAAAATTAATGGCACGTCTGGGTGTTAAAGCCAACTTGGAAGTACCCATTCTCCACGAAGGTCAACCCTTCGCCTTGATTATGGCACACCAATGTTCAGTTCCTCGTGAATGGCAAACCGCAGAAGTCAACTTCTTCAAACAGTTAGGGGGTCAGATTGGACTGGTAATCGACCGAGTAATGCTGCTAGAAAGCACGGACAAACTGGCGCAAGAACAACGGGAGTTGAAAGAAGGCTTACAACAACGCGCCTTGGAACTCCTGAAGGAAGTAGACCCAATTAGTAAAGGGGACTTAACCATTCGGGCGCGAGTAACTGCTGATGAAATTGGTACAGTCGCTGACTCGTACAACGCCACGGTAGGAAACTTACGCAAGATTGTAGAACAGGTGCAAGACGCCGCCACTCAGGTGGCGACAACCACAAGCACCAACGAAGTTGCCGTTCAATCCCTATCCGCAGAAGCCTTGCGCCAAGCCGAGCAAATTTCCAACGCCCTCAGCCGCGCCCAAGAAATGGCAGAAACGGTACGCATGGTTGCCTCCCACGCGGAACATGCAGAAATGGCAGTGCGTGAGGCGTCTCAGACTGTGGCAGAAGGGGACGACAACATGAACCGGACAGTTGAAGGGATTCTGGCAATCCGCGAAACTGTAGCAGAAACGGCGAAAAAAGTCAAACACTTGGGTGAATCCTCGCAAAAGATTTCCACCGTTGTTAACCTGATTAGCACCTTTGCCGCCCAAACCAACCTGCTAGCGCTGAACGCTTCCATTGAGGCAGCCCGCGCTGGGGAAGAAGGACGAGGGTTCGCGGTGGTTGCGGACGAAGTACGTGCCTTGGCGCGGCAGTCGGCAGAAGCGACAGCAGAAATTGAAAAACTGGTTGCCGCGATTCAAGGGGAAACCAATGAAGTGGTTGCGGCGATGGAAGCAGGGACAGAACAGGTGGTTACAGGTACAAAATTAGTGGATGAAACTCGTGCTTCACTGAACAAAATTGCTGCCGCATCTAACCAAATTAACCAATTAGTTGAAGCGATTGCCGAAGCTACGGTTGTCCAATCCAAAGCCTCTGAAGATGTGACCCAAACGATGACAGATGTGGCTCAAATTGCTGCCCGAACATCAGAAGAAGCTGGGTTTGTTTCGGCTTCCTTTGAACAACTGCGAAAAGTGGCTCAAGCCCTACAATCTGACGTGGGTCAGTTTAAGTTGAAGTAACCATCAGTCATTGGTCATTTGTTGATTCATTTCATTTAAGAGTGTAGGGGCGACCCGCTTGCATCAATCAACAACTGTGTCCACTCAATTTGATCGGGTCGCCCTTTATTCTTAAGGTTGGTGGGCAGTGCCCACCCTACGGTTTATTGCACTACACGAAGCGGGAATATAGAGAATAGGGAATAGGGAACACCTCGGCTTCGCTCGGTGTGTCCTAGGGAAGACAAAGACTTACTGGTGGAACACACCCAAAATTGGGGACGAGATTTTAGGGTTAAATCGGGCGCAAGGATGCATCTGTGTCAACTTAAGCGGAAAACCCAAGCAATACCTTGATC
>CAZNNK010000337.1:0-7206 GCA_964574085.1 uncultured Coleofasciculus sp. | reverse complement strand
GATAACTTGTGGACACAAAACGCCCCCACTAGAATTCTGCGAAAATGCAATATCCTCTTGCTTATTCATCGGTTTAGTCAATTGATGTCACCTTGAATCAAAGCCTGAAACTGATTATCTCCTCGAAGATTATCAAAAGCTGAATCGGTTTTGGCAATCTCTCGATACTCTTCAGGATTCAGCTTAATGGCTTGTTTCAAGCTTTCAACGGCTAGGTCAATTTTATTTTGCAACGCATAACAGCAAGCTTTGCAATAAAGCGTATCGGCGTTATTCGGTTTAATTTTTGTAGCTTCTTCAAAGCTAGTGATCGCTTCTTCCAACCGTCCCAAATCATAAAATGCAAGACCTCGGATGTACCAGGTATCATGGAAATCCGGTTTTATTTGTGTGGCTTTATCAAAGGATACAATAGCTTGCTTAAGGTGTCCTGACATCGCTAGTGCAATTCCTTTATTGTACCAGGCTTCGTAATAGGCAGGCTTGATTTCCAGAGCCTTGTTACAGCTAACAATAGCTTCCTTGAACTGTCCTAATTTCCGTAACACAATGCTACGATTATTCCAGGCTTGGTGGAGATTGGGTTGAATTTGTATGGCTTTATTGAAACAAGTGAGTGCTTTATCTAAGTTTTTCAACTTTAGCAGTACAGTTCCCCTGTTGTTCAACGCTTCCCAGGAGTCTGGTTTTAATTCCAGAGCTTTATCAAAGCAGGCGAGAGATTCATCTAGACGTCTCAAGTTTAACAGCGCATCACCTCGGTTATTCCAGGCTTCGTGGAAGTCCGGCTTTATTTGTATAGCCTTATCAAAGCTGACGATTGCTTCCTCCAGAAGCCTCAAGTTCAACAGCGCAATGCCTCTATTGTGCCAAGCTTTGTAGTAGTTAGATTTTATTTGTATAGCTCTTTCATGGCTAATAATTGCTTCTTTATAGCGTCCTAAATCTCGTAGCGCACTACCCCGATTACTCCAAACTTCATAGTTATCCGGTTTTAATTCGAGACCTTTATCGTAGTTAGTGATCGCTTCTTTGATATTTCCCAAATTGTGCAGTGCATAGCCCTTGCCCGAATAAGCATAGCCTTCTAATTTCTCCAACACATATTCTTTACCAAAGTTAGATTTGCATAGCTTCTGGGTTGTTTAAAGAGTTTTATTTATGCTAATAATACCTTCTTTAGAGTATCCTAATTTTATAGCATTAAAACCAAAAATAAGACTTGAAACTAGCATTTTTTTGGAGTGTTTAGTAGCCAGTTGTAAGACAAGGCTAGACAAAGGTGAAATATATTGTATCGATTCCACACGCCTGCCCTTCGCTTCAATTTGCCCTTCTCGCGGTTCGAGAATATGTTCCTTACTTATCAGATAGTTCCAAGCATGGCGAATTTGCCACCAATGCTGTAAGCGCTGTAGCAAATTTCCATCTGCAATCAGCAGCGCTGTCGGCTTTACAGTAAAGGGGTAAAGTGAAATTCCCACCATCTGCAGTAATTCCACGGCATCGTAAATGTAGGGAGCAATAGGATATTTCTTAACTACCTCTTGATACCGTTTTTCCCAAGTTCCTTTCAGTGTGTCGCGGAATGTATCTCTTGTCAAAGACTGGCGATTATTTTTCGCGCTGCGAAGATTCTCGATAATATTTCTGAAAGTATGGTCATTTCTCTGGGCTAGACAGGCATAATCATCCGGATTTGCTTCAATCTTTGCCTGGGGAACAGTCTCTCTCAAAACGCTAATAATAGCTGATTCTTCGGGTTCTAGTAATTCATAGATAGCAAAGCGTTTCCACAGCTCTGGATATTTATCAAATTCCAATTTTTCCCACTCGCTTGGTTCATCCGTAAATTCTCGTTCCTTTTCATTACGAGCTGTGGCAATAACCCGAATATCCTGTTTACGGCAAGATTTTTCATAAAATTCGATTGCTCGAACTAATCGTTCTTGTAGTGGCACATTTAACTGTTGTAATGGCTCATCGGCTTTTGGTGATTGCTCAATGCGCCCACCGTACATTTTGCTGTTCAAATCGTCAAGGAAAAACAGCAATTTTCTATCCGTACCAATCTTATCCTCTGGAAATCTAGGGAGTGCATCCAGCCATTCACCACGTTTCAGGTTAAGAATTGTCCAGCCTTCGGTATTCAGTCTCTGTGCTAAATTTGCCGCTTCCCGTGTTTTCCCGATTCCTGTCGGTGCGAGAATCAAAACCCAGCGTGATTCGTCCAGATTTTGTTTCAACTCGTCGTAAATGCTACGCCCGGAAATTCGCTCCTGATATGGGATCTTGTAATCAGCTAGCGGATCATTCTGATCACCACCGAGAATAGCTTGCAATACCTTGCTTTGTGGTTTTATGATATCAAAAGGGAAAGTGTCAGGAAAAATTTGCCGCTGGCGACGTTGCTGGATCATCCACCAGAGGAAACGCCCAGCCAGAGGTACAATACCAACGCCAAGGATGACGATGAAAATATCCTTGTTTTCACTGATTAATGTCAGACTGGTTTCCAGTAAGCCTTGCACCTGTTGTAGCCAAACGTAGAGAACCTGGTTAATCATGGGAGGAGTAAATTGATTAAGATGCGCTCCTTAGCATCGCACTCTTTCCCACATTTTATCTGAGGAACTTTATGTTAGCAGGCGTGCTGTTACTGAGTTTATGCCTTTAACACTACATTCTACCTTCAAAGGACTTCAAACTTTAGAGTTGTGACAACCCGATAAGCAGCCACCGCGCACCCATCCTTTCTCTTCCCAACGATCTAAGGGTGCTACAGCATAGTAAGAACTAATCGTTTCTATTTGATTAACGAACTCACCATCTAATCCTGAAAAGATTTTATCTAACGCCGCTGTGTCTTTGTGATTTAACGGCATTTTTGAATTTCCCAGATTTCTTGGCATCGTTCTTCCCCTATAATCTCAATCCACTTAGATGTTCTTTTTTTAGTTTATTAAGAAAAAGCAATAATGATCGATTTTTTCTATAGAGATAGCTTATCACTCCTATTGCCATCTCTAGCTCTGATCGGCAACTGATGATGATTCTCGGTGATTGTTGATCCGCTCTAAGTTGAGTCAGTAGATATACTTAAGTAAATATACTCAAACATGATAGCGAAATCCTTGCCGTAGTGTGAGCATCTTACTCACTACATTGAGCATCTTGCTCCCTACTAAGATCCAATTTAAATGCATGACAGCTTATCTGGATTATAAAGACAAACAATCTAGAGGCTGAAAAAATAAAGAATCATTTAATCTTCCCCTTAAGAAAATAAGTCATCATCTTCCCTTTGCCTTTAACCTGAATAGTGCCTCGTTCCTCAAATAGATAGTTATCCTGCAACTTTTTATACGTAAACTCAGTAACCTGAATTTTATCCGGAAGCCCTTGGGATTCCATGCGTGAGGCGATATTGACCGTATCTCCCCACAGATCATAACTAAATTTTTTGATGCCAATTACTCCAGCAACAACGGGTCCTGTATTGATACCAATACGAATACTTAAGGTTTGATTATTCTGGCTATTAAACTTGGTAATCACCTGTTGCATATCCAGTGCCATATTGGCAATAGCTTCAGCATGATCGAGGCGGGGAGTGGGGAGTCCCCCTACCACCATATACGCATCCCCAATTGTTTTAATTTTCTCTAACGCATAATAATCACTTAATTCATCAAACGCTGAAAAAATTCGGTTGAGTAATTCAACAACTTGGGCAGGGGGGAAGCGAGCCGATAATTCGGTAAAGCCCACAATATCAGCAAACAAAACTGTGACTTCCTCAAAATTGTCGGCGATTGTACTTTCGAGTTGTTTCAAGCGTTGAGCAATTACTTTGGGTAAAATATTTAGCAGTAGGCGTTCGGCTTGCTCTTGTTCATAGTGCAGTGCTTCTTGCCATGCTTTACGTACCGTAATATCTTCTACGGTTCCTTCATAGTAAATAAAATTACCGTGCTTATCGCGGACAGCTCTTGCCTTCTCCTCAATCCAGATTTTTGTGCCATTTTTCCGGTACACTTGCGATTCAAAATCCGAAACTGATCCATATTTCTCCAGGATACGGATTAATTCATCGTGACGGTTTGGCTGGACGTAAAGCTGACGATTAAGATTAATTAAATTGTTACACAGTTCTTCCGCCGAAGCATAACCATAAATCGTTGCTAATGTGGTATTTGCCGTTAGAAAACGTCCACTTGGAGTAACTTTAAAAATTCCTTCTACTGAGTTATCAAAACTACTCCGAAATTTTTCTTCGCATTTTTGCAGGTTTTTAGTTAACTGTTTCGTTTTTCTGACAAGTACAATTAATAAAGTTGCCGTTATTAAACCAGAAACAGCATAAAATAAAATCCGATAAGTTTTAGTTTTTCTGAAAAAGACTTGATAAGAACGCTGATAAATTTCCAGAATCTGTTCACTTTGTTGCTCCGTGGGCAGTTCCAGAATTTGCATCACTAGGCTATCCACCTGAGATTCATGGGTCACAATAATTTCGGCATAGAGTAGAGCGGCATCCAGTTCAGAAAGACTCAGAGCAGAGGATGCTGCCAATACATCAGCACGTTGCCGAATTGTTGCCACTTGTCTCTGGATTTTGAGAATTAATTCATCACTGGGAGATAATGTATAAATTAAAACATCGTTCAACAGCGTATTTAATTGATTAATTAAGTCATCAGTGCTTACTTCCGTTGCCGCTTGACGGGATAGTTCTTGAATCGTATTCGGCAGAGATTTTAAAGATTGATTAAGAATCCTTTCTTGTTCAATGACCTCTTCGATTAAATCCTGCTTGTCTTCAAAGAGTGAGTGATTCTGTTGTAAGGCTAACTTGATTTCTGGATAATAGTCGCTATTGACAAAATCAGGTATATTTTCTAAGTTATGGTGTAAGTCTTCAATCTGACTTAAATTATTAAGAATAGTTTCATGATCATCAAATAAACCCTGTTGAACCTGCAATATATCTGTATTTAATGTTGCGTCAGTCTTCTGAAGCTGGTGTAAATTTGACAGATAGTGATGGTGTTGACTAATATTGATAGCCTGAGCTTTAATGAATAATATAACCCATAAAAAAGTTCCGCCTGCCGCAATTCCTATATTTCGCATAGCGGAAAACTTCATAATTAGCTCAGGTTCAATCGACTTAACAGACCTTACACCTAAACAGGCGACTCAATCGGGATAGATATCCTATCCACTCTTTTCAGGAGGTTAAAGGGATAACAACGACATCCTTTGCAAAACTTTGCGAACGTGAGTGATGATCCATCAGCCGGATCATTGCTCTAGCTCGGATATTGGCTCGGTTTAGGTTATGTCCTGTTAGATACCTTCCCTCTAGAGTCAGCAAAACCGTTTAAGTTCCTCGTTCCATCTGGATTGATGTCTAGTGTGGCTCTCCAGGGGGGAAAGACAAGCGTCTGTCTGATTCTGCTTAACATCGATCGCACGTCTATACTGACAGCGACGGAGTCACCAAAAAAACATTCTCGACGAGAATGGGCTTCTCCGTCACCGTTGAGTGAAGACGTTTTCCTTTCAGCCAGATAATATAGAAACACGCTGCATCGGGGTGTAAGTTCTACTTAAAATAACTTCCGGTTCCCATCCAGTCCGGAATAGTTCCCCCATACCACAGCGTTAAGTTTTATTGAGAAATTATTAATCGGTTGCAGATTTCTGATTACTTGATGCCAAAGAATTATCGGCGGTTTCTAACCAAGGTTCCCTAGGACAAGCGGTGCGATCGCGCACCAACCGTAGATAGTCTTGCTGATTTAACGATTCTGGGGGATGAGATGATTCTCGTCTCTGATGGTTTGGATGGGGAGAAGCCTCTCGATCACTACCCTCTCGATTCTCACCCTGACGCAGGCGGTGGTGAATCGCCCTCAAGCGATTCTGACTATTGATCGGTTCTCGCGGTTTGGGTAAATCCGGATTGGGCCAATTGGATAAATCACTACAGGTGCAAGACTCTGGCGGTGATCCCACATTAAACATAGGAACAGGCATATCACAACGGGAACAGGGTTCAACGTCCCATTTTGATGTCAACAATTCAGCAATCGTTTGGCTGGTTCCGGTGAGATAACAATCCCCGCTTTCGGGGGAAAGCAGATATTGCCAGAGTTCCTCAAACTCCTGACTATAGCGATCGCCAGCAATGATTCGCTGCGGTTGCAGCACCTTTTCACCATTGCGGACGACAACTCTTTTGCCTACCTGACACCAATAGGCTAGGTAGCGTTTGACTTGCTGTTCAGATGCCATAGAATATATAAGACCTTAGCAGCCAAAGCTGCTTTATTGTTACCGTCTGTATTTCTATGGTAGCGATTCCCGCGATAGCGGTGATCCCAGGGTGCTGAGATTCAGGATATGACCACCCGTAACTAAATACACGGGGTTGGCGATCATACCGAACTGACGCACAACTTGACCGAGGCGATCGCGAAAAGTTCTGCCCAGGGGATAAGCCGGAACCACACCCCAACCAGTTTCTTCAGCCACCAAAATTAGGGTAGCTGAGGTTTGGTTGACAGTTTGCAAGAGAGTGTCTGTGGTATCCTGCCAAATCCCATCCTCTTGGTCTAGGCAATTGGCGACCCAGGTTCCTAACGAGTCAATTAATAAACAGTAATCCGGTTGATCCCACTCCAGAATCGTCTCGACTAAATCTATCGGCGTCCACACCAATGTCCACTCAGCGGGGCGTCTCTGTTGATGCTTCTCAATTCGGGCAACCCACTCCAAATCCTTGGGATCAACCTGTGCCGTTGCCACATAAACAACCTGCTTATCCGTCTGATCGGCTAATTGTTCTGCCCATTCACTTTTTCCAGAACGGGCTGGACCCGTGACCAGGATAAGCTGACCCATCGATAGTGTGGTTCCCGCGATCGCTTTCATCTGCCGTGATCAAGTTTAATCGACATTGGGCAAAAATTAGCGATTTGCCGAATCTCTTCCCAGATTGGGTAAAAATTGAATAGGTAGGTGGTCATGTCCCCAAACCCAACCCTAGGGACGGCATCTGCTGTAATCAGCGTGATTTTTGCCCAGTGGCATCAAAAACATGAAACCAGAACTGCAACGGATCGAAAGCACTCTATCTCAGTTAGCCCAGGATGACCCAACCCCATCCACGGCGGTGGCGTCGCCAATGGACTCCAC
>CAZNNK010000336.1:6016-7219 GCA_964574085.1 uncultured Coleofasciculus sp. | reverse complement strand
AAAAGGAAATGATGACTGTTTAGGCGGACATGATAATGTTTACAATAACGATGGCGTTGGGTTTCGTATCTCAACCCAACCTACAAAATTGATCGGCAGCAGATCTCTCCAATCTCTACTCTGGGCGATAATCTTTGGCTTGTCTCTGGGATTAGCGCTAATGGTAAAGCAAACGGCACTATTCTTTCTATTTATCCCGATTATCTGGGTTATGGCGGGAACAATTCGACGGCGATATTGGGGACGCTTCGCTCAGTTAATCGTGGGATTGTTGGTGTCTGGGTTGGTATTTTATCCCTGGTATCGCACCAACTGGCTACTCATTTTAACCTCTGGGAAACGTGCTACGTTAGATTCCGCGATCGCAGAGGGTGATCCGGCGCTGAATACTCTGGATGCTTGGCTTTATTATGGGAAGATTTTACCGTATCTGGTGTCGTGGGTTTTGTTGGTTGTCCCGATTGTGGGTTTGATTCTTTATTGGCGCAAAAAAGAGAGGAGTTTGGGTAGGCAAAGGGAGGATGTTTTTTCAACGCAGAGGGGCGCAGAGGTTAACGCAGAGGGGCGCAGAGGGTTTCAGAAACGATATGGGTTGGGTGGGTTACGTTGGTCTTTCGGTTGGCTGGCTGTGTTTTTGGTTGGGGGGTATTTACTATGTTCTCTGAATGTGAATAAGGATGCTCGTTATATTTTGCCATTGTTGCCTGTATTTTCGTTTGTTTTAGCATCAGGTTTGGTTGTCTGGCAAGGGGGTTGGGGTAAGTCTGTTCGCTGGGGAACGGTGGGGTTGGCGTCTGTGTTAATGGTATTCAATTTCTTTCCATTAGGAGGAAATTTTTTAACCCAGATATTTACGCCGCGTGTTCAACATTTTCCTTATTTGGGAGAACCTGTTCCGCTGACTCAGGTGATTGATGAAATTATCCAAACTTCTCCGAATTTACAGACAACGTTAGGTGTATTACCGTCAACGCCGGAAATTAATCAGCACAATTTAAATTATTATGGGGCGTTGCGAGATTTTCAGGTGTATGGACGTCAGGTGGGAGTACGAGAAAAGCAGGTTGAACAGGATGCGCGATCGCTCTCTTGGTTTGTGACGAAAACAGGGGATCAAGGGTCTGTTCCTGAGGCACAAACGGCTATGGTGGAGAAGGTTGAAAAAGGCGGAGAATTCCAACTCCAGAAGACGTGGGATTTACC
>CAZNNK010000336.1:0-5916 GCA_964574085.1 uncultured Coleofasciculus sp. | reverse complement strand
CGGGTGATTGTCCCAGATACAGTCCCCCCTGGTTTCCCTGTACCTGTTACCTATAAATGGACAGGGGATTGGCAACCGTTACAATCGGGAATTGTGTTATTAACCTGGCATTCGCTGGAAGCAGGATATCAATATCAATGGCTACATGATCATGGTATTGCCATGGGAAACTTATTTTCTAAGTCAACAAATAACCGTCAACTATCAACCGTCACCAATCCATCACCCAAATACCAGGTTATTGAACAGATGGCGATGTTACCTCCAGCAGATATCCCAGCCGGAACGTATACCTTAAAAGCAACCTATTTGAATCGGGAGACGGGGGAAACCTATCCCCTATCAGTACCAGCCGTCCAAATAAAAATTGACCCAAAAGTACCTACAACACCTGCACCGGAATTAGACCTAATTACCCAATTTCGGACATTAGCAGAAACTTTACCAAATGGTTCTGATTCTATGGAGGCTATCTTTGAACAAACAGGGCGAATTAATCAGTATGACCCAATTCAAGATTACCTCGTACAGATAGATTTAGCGTTAACTCATCGGTTAAAGTTGGAACCGCAACGGTTAGATTTGGCGTATGCTCTAGCTTTGTCTAGAGTTTTACAGGTAGATTCTCAGGGTGCGATCGCGGCATTAAAGCGAGTCGTCCAGCTTGATCCCCAAAATCCTTATGCTCATGCTTATCTTGCCTTCGTTTATTTATATGAATGGCGGAGTAAAGATGCCCAAACTGCGCTCCAGCCTGCCTTAACTCTCAACCCCAATCTGCCAGAAATTCAAGCCCTTTCTGGTATTGCTGCCCTGATGCAAGGAAATTTAGTCAAAACCTGGTATTTTATTGATAAATTGAGAAATTAGTCCTAACTGAAACACCGGGGAAGGGCGGGTTTTGCACAAACGTTATTATCAAAATCTGGCACAATATTCCCTAAACCCGCCCCTACACAAAACCAGGTTCTCTCGAAGGTTGTGAAGGAGCAAAACTCAAAACTATTTCATCTAATTCGCTCGTAATAACCCAGATAAATCAGTTCCAACTTTCCTCCATATTCTTGGATCAAGGCAAGTTGACGCCGATACAATCCGCGAAAGGTGTTAGCAAATATCAGAGTCGCGATCGCGACACTCAACCCGGCGACGGTGGAAATTAAGGCTTCACTGATACCCCCTGTTACACCCACCGTGGTTTGACCCCCAATATCCCCAATCCGTAAGGCGGCAAAGGCGTCAATTAAGCCTAAAATTGTACCTAAAAGTCCCAGTAGAGGTGAGACACTAATGATGGTCTCAAATGCGGTGTTGAACCGCTTGAGAATGGGTAACTCCGCTTGCAGGGCGCTTTCGAGGGCGAGGCGAAACTGTTCGGGAGTGGGACGTTTGAGTTCCAACGCCGCCAGAAAAATTCGGGCGATCGGCAGATCACTGTTTTGTTCTAGCTTCAGAAAGGCTTCGGGGGGATTTTGTTGATACAGGTGCAACACTTCTCGCATCAAACGGTTCTGGCGCTGAGTGACTCGCCGCCAAAAATTGATCCGTTCTAAAATTAGCGCGATCGCTATGATAGAAAGCACTAATAGGGGTAACATCACGACCCCACCCAAGGAAAAGAAGGCGTTCAATGTCATGCAGTTGCTCAATTCGTGATGAGGGAAGAGGAAAAGAGGGCAAATTTTTCCTTGTTGCCTTGTCTCCTCCGCACCCTACACCCTACACCCTATACCCCCCTTAATGGTTACGGAGTATTAGGAATACGATCAATTTGGGCATAACCACTGAATATCAGTTGCTGTCCTTGGGTTTCCAGGCGGTTGATTCGCATCGTAACGCCATCAAGATTGAAGCGATCTAGATCTACCATATTATTCAAAATCTTATCTAGGGCATCCGTCAAGGCTTCAGAGGTGTCTCGCATTTCCTCTGGAATCGTATCCGGTTCAAACTGAGAGTCTTTGAAGAGAATCCGCCGACGCCGTTCCACAGCCAGAGTTGAAGTCATGTTAATTGGGACTAACTCCTGATCGGGAAGGTTGACTTTGGCAAAAAGCTGAATCCGGTTATTGGGAAGCAGCTTGAGTTGCACGTCGGTGAAGGAAATGGGTTTACCCCCTGTGATATCCTCCAATTCGGGAATGGAAATATTTTCTAACCGCTTTCTCACCAGTTCTGCTTTAAACGCCTGGTTGATATCGGGTTCTGTCAACACGACTTGGGCGATCGCTTGGGTAGGTTGCTTCAGGTGGATCTGACCCTTGAGGACAGAACTGAAGTCCAAGGACACCGCATCTGTTTCAAAAGACATCTCCTGAGTCCGAAACTGTCTACGGATCACCAAGCCTCGCCCCTGCATCTTAAAGCTATCAATGCTACCCTGCAACAGTTTACTGGAGGGATTGCAGCGCACCGAAACCTCAACAGACTCACTGCGAGTAAAGAGGTGGCGAATTGTATTGCTGGCGACGGTATTGAGCATCCGTTCGCCCCAATCTGTACCAGACGGGTTGGTTAAACCGGCAAAGCCACCGAGCATAGTAGTCCTGTTATCCACGCGAGTTGTCTCTTTACATTTGTAACAAAATGTGAAGCCTTCAGCAATCTCACGGTGGGAATATTGATGGATATTGAAAATTGGCAACTAGGATAGACCTAAGGGTGACTTGGGGTCTAGCTATAGGAATAGAATTTCTGAAGTTAATGATTAGTTTTGGTTAAGGTGAGTTAGGAGGGGAGTATGTCCATCCGGGTGTTTGTTTACGGGACTCTCAAACCTGGGGAAGTCAATTATCAACGCTACTGTGAAGGCAAAGTGGTAGCCGCCCAACCAGCGATCGCGTTGGGTCAACTGTTTAATTTGCCCCTCGGCTATCCAGCGATGATCCCTGGTAATAGTCCGGTGCGGGGATTTTTACTGACGTTCACTGAGCCAACCCTTTTAACCGTCTTGGATGAGCTGGAAGACTACAATCCGCAGCGAAACCCAGAGGACAATGAATATTATCGGCAACAAGTGACCATTTATGATCTGGCAAATCAATCGTTAGGAGAGGCTTGGATTTACCTGATGCAACCTGAACAAGTGCAGCGTTTAGGGGGTACACTCATTGCTTCGGGTTGGTGGAGTCCGATGAAGTCTGAATATGAATAGTTTTGGGAAATTGGGAATGGGGAATGGGCAATAGGGTTGGGGTTGGTGAAGTCGTCATGACTTATGAATTATGAATACCCCATCAAGGAAATGGGGTATGAGGGGAGATATTTTTCTATTTTCTTACCAGCGACAGGATTTTTAGCGGTTGACAGCAGTAGCCAAAATACCTAGATTTACCGAAAAACTTGGGTCTAAAGCCCCGTCCTTCTAGGACAGCTTTTTATGTTATACTATCGCTCTATTGTCACTCTGGGAGGAGTATAATAAAGAAAAATCGCTGAAACCATTACCCAGTATATGACACAAGCAAGAGTTGCCCGATCGACAGTAAGATTTATCGATGAATATTGCAACAGCTATAAAAGTATTTTTCCTGCAAGTGTGGAGCTTTGAGGCATTTAAACAGTTGCATCTAGGGATGTTATCTGATATAAAACGAAAAAGTTTACCGGAAATAGCGGCGGCGGTGGGATTAAAAAACAATCAATCCCTGCACCATTTCATCAGTCAGTCTCCCTGGGAGTTGAAAGAGTTAAAAGAAAGGCGAATTGAGGTAATACTAAGAGCGTTAAAAGGACAAGAAATAATTGTAATTATAGATGAAACGGGGGATAGAAAAAAAGGAAAAAATACCGATTATGTGAGCCGACAATATATAGGAAACTTGGGGAAAGTCGAGTCGGGGATAGTAGCGGTAACAGCTTACGGGATAGTCGAAAGAATGACAATAGTCCTTTCCTTCCAGGTGTACAAGCCAAAAAACAGACTAAGAGAAGGAGAACCCTATTTATCGAAACCCAAAATAGCGGCTCATATTATTAGAGACCTCAAAAAGCAAGGATTCAATTTTTCTTGGGTATTGGCAGATAGCTTGTACGGAGAAAGTGAAAGTAATTTTCTGGAGACATTAGAAGAATTAAACCTCAATTATGTGGTAGCAATAAGAAGTAATCACGCGGTCTGGATGCCTCGTGAGCAAAGGGTAAGGTACAACAAGTGGAGGAAATTTGACCGAATATTCTCCGATGGAAAAAAGCAGGTACGCTACATCAGGGAAGTAATTTACGAAAAAAAAAGAAGGCAAAGGTATTGGGAAATTACGACAAATACGGAAACCTTGCCGAAAAATGAGACGTGGAATGTCATGACGAAAGTGCCGAATATCAAGTATCATGAGGTGGGGAATTTATAGGGATTACGAAACTGGATTGAGTATGGCTTAAAGCAAAAAAAGAATGAATTAGGATGGGCAGATTTTCGGTTGACGAGTTACTCAGAGATAGAAAAATGGTGGGAGATAGTTTGTAGTGCTTATTTACTGGTGAGCTGGCATTCCCAAAAATTAGCCACCCAGAAAAGTCCTTTAAACCCTAGTTATATTTCCCAAACAGGTCTGGGATTTTTATTGTCGGAACATCCTCAATGGGATGTCAAAGAAGGCTGGAAAAATTTGTTGAATAACTTGCGTCTAATTCTCCAACCCTTGCTCGCTTACAATGACATCAAGGTGTGGTTGAACATCTTTCCTATTCCTTACTTAGATGTGGCCTTAAATCGTTTAATAAATTGGATGAATTGCTTCCCTGGCGCTGTTCCTTTAGCTAAGGCTAGTACAGATTTCCACTTTTCCTCTGCCTAGAGTGACATAAGAGCGATAGCTGTTCTCTGTTTTCGATGTACGTTTAAACCAAAATGTTAAATAAACTTGTCATTGCAAGAAAACATTTTAAATTCTTAAGTTCTTG
Organism: uncultured Coleofasciculus sp.; assembly: GCA_964574085.1. GTDB lineage: Bacteria > Cyanobacteriota > Cyanobacteriia > Cyanobacteriales > Coleofasciculaceae > Coleofasciculus. The sequence goes on along the minus strand of CAZNNK010000336.1, from coordinate 1,014 downwards.
AGATGACAATGCACCAACAATTTTACTTGAGTGTTAACAATGAAAGAAACTAATTTGACAATCAACAACTGTAGTTACCACGTTCGTGATTCCAAAACTGGACATAGTAGTGTTTTATTACTACATGGATGGCCAGACGATGGTTCTGTATGGAAGTACCAGACTCCTGCTCTAATCGACGCTGGCTATCGCGTGATTTGCATTGACTGGCTAGGTCACGGAAAAAGTGAAAAGACTGAAGATGTGAGTAAATACACTTTATCTTCTTTGTCCCAAGATATTGCTACGTTGATCAATTTGCTCGGTCTTAACAAAGTACATTGCGTTGCCCATGACTACGGTGCAGTGGTGGCCTGGGAATTCGTTGAAAAGTATCCAGAATATTTACTGTCTTACACAGCACTTTCTGTAGGACATCCTTGGGTCTTAGTGCAAAATTTGTCGCTCGAATCGCTTGTTAAAAGTTGGTACTTGCTGTTTAATCCTTTACCCATATCGATTCCTCTCTACCGAGCCATGGACGGACTTTTCTTTAAATGGGTACTACGAAGTCACCCCGATCGAGACACGATCGTTAAAAAATTTCTGCGCGATCGCAAGCCTTTTTACATTCAAGTTTGGGAAAAAGCCAATCCAGTAATTCCTGTCATTGCTTCTGCATTTTTTGATAAAAAATCAAAACCAGAGCTAATTAAAGTTCCGACTTTAGGCGTTTGGAGTTCTCAAGACAGCTTCATGGCTGAAGCGCAAATCAAACAATCTGCTGCTTTGATTGAATCTGAATGGAAATATATCAAAATTTCAAACTCTAATCACTGGCTTCAGCTAGAAAAACCCAAAGAGTTTAACGAGCTTTTACTGACATGGCTCGATCAGCACTCATCCTCACAATAATGCTAATATAAGGTAGGGAACAGATTTATAGAAAGACAGGATACACCTGGGGAACTATCAGAAACCTGAAGGGGTGACAAGCAGCTCAAAAGCTCGGCAGACAAAGCCTTTCACCTCTCT
>CAZNNK010000335.1:0-7224 GCA_964574085.1 uncultured Coleofasciculus sp. | reverse complement strand
ACCTGTCTTTTAAGTCTTACCTAAACCCCAATCTTAAAAAACCTACCCTTGTGAGACACCCCACACCCCACACCCAGTCTCTTTACCCTTCAGTGCGTGACAGCCAACCTCAAGCACCGATGGCTTGGCGTAACCATTGAACTTGACTCCATTGTTCTGTTTTATGACTCAGCGTGATCGGAATTTCAATCACAAACTCTGTACCGATACCAACTTGAGAAGTACAGGTAATTTTACCTTTGTGTTTCTCAATAATTTGATAACTTACGGCTAATCCCAATCCTGTCCCTTGTCCGACAGGTTTTGTGGTGAAAAACGGTTCAAACAAATGATCTTGCAAATGAGCAGGAATACCTAAACCATTATCAGAAATCCGAATAATAACGGTTGAATTTACCTCAGAGAGTTCCGTACTAATCCTAATCTGGGGTATAAATGAATCATTCTGCTGTATTTTTTCGTCTAACGCCTCAATCGCATTACCAATAATATTGATGAACACTTGATTAAGTTGACCCGGATAACATTCGACTTTAGGCAACTGACCGAATTGTTTATTCACTTCAATCGCGGGTCGGTTGGGCTTTTTGTTGAGGCGATTCTGTAAGAGGATCAAGGTACTCTCCAACCCCTGATGTAAATCAGTTGTCTTCATCTGCGCCTCATTCAAGTGCGAAAAATGCTGTAGCGATCGCACAATGTCTTGAACCCGAACAACGCCTTCGCGAATCGAGTTTAGGACTTTGGGAAAATCTGTCCTGAGAAAATCAAGCTCAACGGCTTCCATTTCCTCTTGAATTGGGGCAACAGGGTGAGGATAATACTGTTGATAGAGATCAATTAATCTGAGCAGATCACACCCATATTGATGGGCAAAGCCAACATTTCCAGAAATAAAGCCAATGGGATTATTAATCTCATGGGCAATTCCCGCCACCAACTGTCCTAAGGATGCCATTTTTTTTGTTTGTACCAACTGCGCTTGGGTATTTTTAAGTTCACACAAGGCGAGTTCTAACTGATACGCTTTTTTGCGTTCCCCGGCTTCTGATTCCCGTAAAGCGTCCTCCGCTTGTCTGCGATCGCTAATATCCCGATGAGTCCCTGTCATCCTTACCGGATTCCCGGCTTCATCCCACTCAAAGACTTTACCACGAGACAAAATCCACTTCCATTCCCCGGTTTTACATCGCATTCTAAATTCGACTTCATAGATAGGAATTAATCTATCTATATAAGCCTTTAATACGGCTTTCACTCTCGATAAATCCTCAGGATGCACCAATTGTTCAAATGCCTGAAAATTATCATCGATTTCGTCTGGTTCATACCCCAGCATCGCTTTCCACTGCGGATTAAAATAAATATCTCCCGTGGTTAATTGCCAATCCCATAATCCCAAATCACTCCCAGATAACGCCATTTGCAATCGTTCTTCGGAAATACGTAAGGCGGATTGGGTTAACACCTGTTCCGTAATATCATTTAGGGTTCCTGTGGTTCCCGAAACCGTTCCATCGGCGGCAAAATTAGTTCGCGCATGTACCTCCAACCAGCGAATGTCACCCGATTGGGTCAAACAACGCACCGTATGACGACAGGATTGTTTGACTCCAGTAATCAGTGAATCAAATTTTTCTCGCCCCTTTTGCAAGTCATCCGGATGAATACCCTTTAAAAAGGAGGTCCCGATACTTTCAGCGATTGAAAAGCCAGTAATCTCTGTCCAAGCCCGATTCAGAAATGTCCAATGTCCGTGGGTATCGGTTTGGAAAATGACTTCTTTGACATTATCGATAACCGACCGATATTTTTCCTGATTCAGGCGTTGGCATTCTTGGCGTTGCTGACTGTCAATCGCATGACGCAATGCCCGAATTAAGCGGTAACTTTTGAGATTTTCGGTCACCTGATCATCCGGTGTCCCCGCTTGGATAACTTGCAGGGTTAAGGTTTCATCCTCGTTCGCCCTTAATCCGAGAATTGGTAGCGTTAAGCCTAACTGTTTGATTTGAGTAACTGTATCGAAAACGTGAGGATCAGCATGAGATAGATGGACGACAAGAAGATCAAAGGTTTCCTGACGTAATCGGTTTAGGGCTTGACAACTCTGCCTAACTTGTTGAATAATAAACGAATATCTAATTTCAGAACATAATCCTTCTCCCAATAGTTTTATCGTTTGATACCCATTTTCGACGATGAGCACCTTCAACGATATAGGGTTGGGGTTTGGAGTAGGGTCTAGCACCGATAACATAAGATTTGCCTAAGAACTTGCTTCTACTTAGTTTGACTGTTATTTAAGAGGCAAGATAGTGCTGTAGCAAATTAAACTATGACAGTTTATCAACTGAACTACAGCTTGCCTGTCTATCCTCGGTATAATGTCTATTCAGATGGTTTTCAACGCTCTGCCAATTTATTCAAATCCAGATAATTGGTCTAATTGGTTCACTCTACAGAGAACGTCAGTTCGGTAATCGTTGTTAGGGGTTAAAATCCGTAAAAATTAATCCGTAAAACTTGGTCTTGTCTGTAGCTATTGTTACTTGTTTTCAGGAACGTCAGCCGACAATTTTGATTACTGAACAGGTTCTCTAGAGTAAACCAGATGACACCCATATAGTCGTTCGAGAGCCTAGCCTTAGTGATGGATACTCAGCGACCCGTTAAGTGAATCGATGAATGGTTCTTGGGTTCGGGCTGGTTACCGGGTCACTGCTTTTTACTGCACTACGCTAGTTCTTCCCTTAAACGTTTCTAGACGTTTTTCCTGAACTTGCTCAAAGTTGTGACTTCATGATAGTTAGGGATTCGGTCGCCAATTCATATTTTTAATATTAATTTAATTTATACTTAATATAAGTTAAAAATATAAATATCCGATTCCTTGTTCATTGTCATTTATCCGCAGTAGTTGACCCCACAAGCCAAGAGCGGCGGGAATCATCAAAAGGAAAGATGGGCTAGTGTAGCCGCCTTTTTGTAGAATAACTCCACAGTCTAATTTTAAGTGGTTATGAACAGCATTCATCAACTCTTTAAACTCGTTGTGATCGCGATCGCATTCACCCTAGTTCCCCTAATTTATACTCCATCTGCCTTTGCCGATACCACACCCCCGATGGCTCAAGCCATTGTCAAAAGCACCTCAGATCCCGCACAAGTCATGGGAACCGTTAAGTTCACCCAAACCCCAACCGGAATGCAAATTGTTGCAGATATTGATCATGCGCCTCTTGGAACTCATGGGTTTCATATCCATGAATTCGGCAGTTGTCAAGATGCTGGTAAAGCGGCGGGTGGTCATTTCAACCCCGATGGGGTCAAACATGGTGATTTGGTGAAGGATGGGTTTACTAGCGCCCACGCTGGAGACTTAGGCAATATCTCAGTGGCGAGTAATGGTGATGGGGGCAAAAATGTCACTGTACCCGGACTCACAGATGAAGGACGGGAGGACGGAAGCCCCCGTACTTCAGTCGGGGGATGAAGTCCGACGCGGCGAATTTATTCGCATTCAGTTATAAGTTGAGCCACGTATTCCCTTAGCCGTTCCTGCCAGTTGGGGACGGCTTTAAGTTGTAGTTTTTGCCCTTTGTACCCCTTGAAGCATATTGGTTGATCGTCCAAAGGGAAGGGGAGTATTTTTTTTGCTCCTAGCTTGTTATTTTTTTTGAAGGTCACTACCCAAACTCCATTAATTGTTGGTATACTAGCAGTATAAAGCAATCCCATGCTAGGCAAGTATGATATTAAGCTACGTTTATAAACTGCGTCCATCTGGCAGCCAGTCTGCCAAGATGCAGTCCTGGCTTGATATGCTCAGAAGTACCTACAACTGGTGTTTAGCTGACCGGATTGAAACCTATCATCAGCAGTTTATCCAGGGACCCTATTGTAGTTTAAGGACTAAAGCTGAGGCTTACCCATTAACTTGCTGCATCGTCAAAAACGGTGCGACGGGTAACCCCTGGAAAAACAATGGCAACAAACGCAATGCTGGTACGATTCAGGATGCCGCACTGGTAGACCTAAAAGCTGCCCGTCCTTGGTATAAATCAATAGACTCGGACGTTCTACAGCGTAATATCGCTCGGTTAAACACTGCCTATAAAAACTTCTTTGATGGGCGGGGTTTTCCGGCGTTCAAAAACCGTAGTAACTTCCGGTCGTTCGAGTATAAGCCAGGTCGGGTTAAGCTCAAAGGAAGCAAGGTCTATCTGCCTAAAATTGGCTGGATGCGCTTTTTCAATTCCCGCCCCATCCCTGATGGATTTGCCGTTAGAAGCGTTACAATTCGTCGCCGAACCGATGGATGGTTCATTTCGGTACGGATGGTGGACAAGTCAGTCCCAATGGCTACTTCTCGACCAATTTCCGAAGTTAAAACGGTGGTTGGCCTGGACATGGGGTTAACTAAGTTGGTGCATTGCTCTGATGGGAGCGATATTCCCAACCCCAGGTTTGCCACTAATCAGAAAACTAAGCGGACTCTCTTGATTCGACAACGGCGTGTTAGTCGAACTAAGAAGGGTTCCTCTAACCGTAAGAAACGGGCTGCTGAGGTAGCCAAACTGCACAGCCAAATAGCTAACCATAGAAACGCTTACCAGTGGCAGGTTGCCAATAAGCTGGTCAAAAAAGCTGACGCGATTGTCGTAGAAGACCTCAATATTCAAGGAATGGTGAGGCGGTGCAAGCCTAAGCCAGATGAGGGAACTGGACGCTTTCTGGCTAATGGTCAATCAGCCAAACGGGGATTGAACCGTTCCATTCTGGATGCCTCATGGGGAGAGTTAATCAACAAGATTCAGTACGTGGCTGCGAAGTCAGGAAAGGTCTTGCTCAAAGTGAACCCACGGAATACATCCATCGAGTGCAGTGCCTGTGGTCATATCGATAAAGCCAACCGGGACAGAGAGCGTTTTATCTGTACCAGGTGTGGACATTTCGACCATGCAGACAAACAGGCGGCACGAAATATCAAGTGTAAAGCCGTTGTTGAATATGGCTTGAAATTAGTTAAGGTACGTCGGGACTCGGCGAAACCCAAGCAGTTAACTCGGCTTGAAACGCCCAGGGTTGAATTAACAACGTCTAAAGGGAGAAAACACGACACCCGCAAGGGTAAACGTCGTGTGCCTGGGAACCTGGGAAGACAATTAGAACTGTTTTCTCAGGATATGTGGAATGTGAGTTCCGCAGAATCCCCCTTTTTCTAAAAGGGGGAGTGTCAACTTTCATGGAAACAAATATGCGATCGCGGGTCGGGCTGTGATTGTTCATGACCAAGCCGATGACTTTGGTCAACCTACGGGTCATGCAGGCGGACGGATTGGTTGTGGTGCGATCGCGCTCGTCGGGTCATAATTTTAAGGGAAGCTCCCCCAGCTTCCCTTCAACATGCCCTTATTCCTGCATCCCAGAGTACAAGAGTCGGGCAAATAAACGAGCGCCATCATCATGCTTTAACTCGTCATAATTGGGAGGTTCCCGGTGACAAAGATCCCGCAGATCCTGAAGCAGTTCGGGATGGAATTGACAGGTAAACGAACGACGGATCAATTTGCTCTCGAAATCCTTGTAGTTAATACAGGTTGCTGAACATTCTGTCACGACTTCCGTTTCGTCAGCCGTTGAACAAAGAATTTCCACTGCAAAGGGAAGCTGCATTAACCAAGATAAGGGACTCCCAGCTAAAATATGCCGATGGGAGATAATCGCATCATGCAGCAGGCGATATGCCCAATTCGCGAAGAGAATCGCTTCTTCATTCACTTCATCGGAGTGGAACATGGAAATATTTAATTCATGTTCATACTCAATCGACGTATCGATTACCCCTTCAAATTCATCAGCCGTCACCTCATGGGCGATAATTACGTCTTCGGGAATGTTAGATGTGTCGCTATCTGGAGATTCATAATGCAACAATTGGCGATCGCCCACTTCTTTCTTTTCATTGGGACCAACCGCAAATTCCGGATCATCCCAGTTTTTGGCAACCAGGTGTCCATTTTTCTTCTTCACCTGTAACGTAGTTCCCACCTGTTGAATATGCTGGCAGACTTTTTGCAAAGATTTTAGGGCTTTACCATTGCGATCGCGTGCCAGATACTCTAAGCTGGATACCTCATGCACTGCTCGTTTAATTAACCGAATGTGAGATTGTGCCGCCAATTGATGTCCCATGCAAATAAATAAAGCGGGCGCACTGGTCGGCGATCGCGAAAGCAGTAATTTATCGGTGAATCTCTGGAGTTCCTCTAGGGAAGATTTGGCACCATTAAAGGTGCTAGCATCGCGTACCGACGGATCACCGCCTTCTACAACCACCGCTAACCCCGACGTTATGATCGGCACGACTAACTCTGGATCAAGCATACCCGACGACCAAAACGGGAACAGCAGTGAATCACAATCGGCGATTTTTTGCGCTAGATATGCCACATTCAGCGAAGCCCGTACCTCTTCACCAACGTGATTGCACCCGACGTGTTCCCAGGGTTCGATAACCGCGATCGCATTGCGGAATAAGTTCGGGTGCTTCATCAAGAATTCCAAGTCATCCTGAGAATTAATCACCTTTTCCAACGGCAATCCTTTGCCCCATTCAAAGCCTGCGTTTTCCATCGTCATGGATACGTCAGGCAAGGGATCGTCTGAATGCCGATCCGCTAAAAACCGACCCAACAAAATGTGAACGGATTCAAAATCAGATCCCCCTTCACACAAGTAACCCGGTCTAAGTCTCCAATCGTTGGTTGTTAATGTTTGAGTCTTAACGGATGATGAATTTGACATAACGGATGATGAGTTTAACATCTCGATTTGACATATAGCGTTTTCAAAGGAGATACAAGAAACCCTGAACACAATTCAACAATAAGGCTTTCAAACCTTTTTATGTTTACAAATGATTTGTAAACGCTGTATACTTTGGTAAGTTGATTGTCTAGCGGTAAACTTGTAAAGTTGCAATCAAGATTTTCTGTTTTTAGCATATTCGTTCTTGAAAGTCAATTCCCACCCTTAACATTCAAAGAACTGGAAAAACGGTAGTATTTACTACAAAAAATTTTCTTAAAGTAAGGCAGTAGGCAATAGGGAATGGGCAATAAGCGGTTCGGCATTTAAACCTTAATGTCAATAATGACGAAATCTTTGTAGTGCGTTAAGCGAAGCCATGCCGCAGGCTTTGCATCTTGCTCGCTACTA
>CAZNNK010000334.1:0-7239 GCA_964574085.1 uncultured Coleofasciculus sp. | reverse complement strand
CCGTTGGGGCCACCAGTCACTTAAAAGAAATTTACGTAACCAAGGTAGTTGGTTGAGTAAATCGACACGGAAAGCATTTTTCTTTGATTCTACAGACCAAAGAACCTGTTCTGGAATCACCGATTGTCCGGCGGGTGTCATCAAGACGGCGCGTTGCAGAATTCCTGCGAGTTCGGCAATATTTCCCGGATAATCATAACTGATTAAACGGCGCAAATTGGCTTGATCCAGTTGTAATATATCCTCCCGTTGGCGACAGAATTTATGGAGGAAATAGCGAGCAAATTCGGGAATATCTCCTTTACGTTGGGGGAGGCTAAAGAGTTTGATGGTATAAACATCTACCCCAGATAGGGTGATTTTTTGGGGACTGGCGAGGATCAGGCGCACCCAGGATTGGACAAGGGGTGGCGGTGAGGATTCCTCAGGTTCGGGGTTGGGATTGGGGGTAAAGCTGCCTGTTTTGATCAAGTGAATTAAGCGATCGCGTTCTTGGGGAGTTAAGAGATGGACGTTATCAATCAGTAAACTTCCCCGTTCCAGCAGTTCAATCACCCCCAGTTGTTCTCCCTGTCTACCAAATAGGGCATCAGTATTCACCGCACCCGCTTCCGTCTTGGGTAACTCAGCGCAGTCAATTTCGGCAAACTGACGGTTTTGCAGGGATGAACCAGCATGAATTAACCCCGCCAAGAAGGTTTTACCACTCCCGGCTGGGGCTTGAAATATGACAGGTTTTAGGTCATCCTGAGCGTGTTGAATCTGCGATCGCAGTTTTTTGGTGGCTTTACTCGTACCAATGATCTCTTCTCCCCTGGGTACGGGCTGAATATAGCGCTGTAACCCCTGAATTCTCGCCTGTTCCTTTGCCATTCGCATGGCAAAGTTGGCTAAGTCTTGCGCCAATAGGGTATTAATTGCCCCTTGAAAGTCTGGATAGGTGCGACAGAGGGTACGAAACTCCGTTTGTCCGAGGAACCAAATTTCACTCTTCGTCAGGGCGACGGCGCTGGCGCGATAGCTAGCGGTGTCTTGGTTTTCTACTAATGGCACATAGCCAAAGGTTTCCCCCGCATTGCGATAGGTAATATGGGTTCTACCCACCAGAGAATGGCGATAAATCTCCACGGTTCCCCATTTGAGTAGATACAAACCCGCTGGCTGTAATCCTTGGCGATAGATTTCGCAATTCGGTTCCACTGTCAAGGGTTGAAATGCCCTCGCCATGGCGTGAATCGCAGCATCGCTAAGTTCTCCCCAAACTCGGTGAAAACTCAACCAGTTACAGCATTCCTGAATTGCTTGATCATCTAGAGTTATATCGATATTAGGGGTAGGTTGGAGAGGGAGTTGTTCAATCTGGCTGGCTGTCATAAAATCGCCCTGAAAACCTTATATTCGTTTTTACTTATCAGTTCATAACAAAGGACAAATGACCAATAACAAAGGACAAATGACCAATGACTCGTTACAATCGACGATAACAGCGCTCAAACGCAGGTAAATGGCGATTAGCGGAAGCGTCACGCAATTGGGAGAAAGCTGCAACGATATCAGGTTCCTGAACAAAGGATGAAAAGCGATCGTACATTTTGAGATTCTCGATTTCGCCGTCTATGCTGATTTGACAGGCGGCTTTTAGGCTATCGGGTGCCTCAATCGTTCCAGTAAACGTATCTGCTGGTACTGGCACTCCATACTTCATGAACAGGGCTGCCAATCGTTGAGCGTGTCTGGCTTCGGCGTGAACAATATTACTAAATGGTCGCACACTACCGAACTTATTGATAACTGCTTCGTAGAAAGCGCGGGCTTTATATTCATCTTCGATGGCTTCAACCAACGCGGCTTGGGTTTCGGGGTTGAGTTGATACACAACATTACTGGGTTGTTGTGACGCAGTTTCAGCGAAGGCGCTGCTGCATGTCAGCACCATTGTTCCCAAAACCACGCCAGGGAATCGACACCCTCTGCGTCGTCGCCGATGGTTGCCCGTCTCCAGGGTTGTCTGGCGATGCCGACAATGCCTGTGCTGCCGTTGGTTATGGTGAAGGTTATTCATGGAGGTTTTCCTATCTATATCTCTATCGTTGCCTGATCCAGGAATCGACGAGGCATTACTGTAAATTTTCTTCTAATTATTTTATATCACTATAAATTTATTTAACAATCTTATTGTTTCATACTTAATCTCTCCCATCTCCCCTATCTCCCCCATCTCCCCCATCTCTTAACGTTTCCGTATTCCGGCGTTCGATGAGTTTTAGGAGGATTTCGCCATGGAAGGAACGACTAATCGGATAGAAGTACGCCCAAGCTAAACCGCCCATGAGGACAATAGCGGGAATCGGACCAATCAGCAGACGAATCGTCCACAACGCTGATTCTGGTTGAGTCGTGGATAACTGTTCAGATGTGCTGGAGATGAACCCCGACATATCTAGGGCTTTACCCACGAGGAATAGTGCGATCGCGACGGCAATTTTGTGTATTTGTACAACTAAGGCATAGAAAATTCCCTCCCGTCGTTGTCCGGTGTTAAATTCATCAAAATCAACCACATCGGGAAGCATTGACCAAGGTACAATATAAGCCGTAGACAAACCCAGCCCCACAAACACCGCCAGACCATACATTAATCCCACTTGATTGGGTTGTAAGAAAAACAGTCCCATCAAGGCACAGACGGTGACAGGGATACCGATACAATAGATAATCCGTTTACCCACCCGTTTGGCGATCGCACTCCAGACAAATGTCATACTTAAGGCTGTCCCTTGAACAGTGAGCGCAGTTTGGGTAAAGTGGTGATCCGGTAATCCCATCCAATGCGTCACAAAAAAGGGCAGAATCGCTGCTGTTGTTTGCAGACTTAACCACGAACACAAATAAATCCCGATCACACAAATAAACGGGAAGTTGCTAAACGCAATCCGAAACTGTTGGGTGATGGGTAAAACGGATACCTGAGTCACCGATTCCCGTTGGGCTTCAATTTGCTTATAACGTTTATAGGTTCCCCAAACACACAGGAAAACGGCTAAGGTGGCGACAACAGCACAAATTGTGCCCAGAATCCGATACTCTTGAGACGGATTATCAACATAGGCAAAAATAATCTGGGCTAAACCCAGGGAAAAAATACTCGCACCAATGCTAAACGACGCTTTAAAGCTAATTAAATCAATCCGTTCATCATAGCCTTGAGTGAGTTCAGCCGCTAACGCATTATGGGTGAGAACAACCGAGGTAAACGCCGCATAAAATAGAATCCCAATTCCGCCATAATAGGCAAATAGTAGCGATTGATTCGAGGTAGGCGGAACAAACCACTGTAAGCCAAAGCCAATCCCCAAAGGAATCGCCCCAATCAGCATCCACGGGTAGCGCCGCCCTAACGGGGAACGAGTGCGATCGCTCAAATACCCGATCATCGGATCGTTAATCGCATCCCAAACCTTGCCAATCAGCAAAACACTCCCCGCCAAGGTGGGATTTAACCCCGCGACATTGGTGAGGAAAAACAGTAAGAAAAAAACTAAGATATTACCCGGAATCTCCCCGCCTAATTCTCCAACTCCATACGCGACTTTGGTTGGCAGATTCAATTTTCCAGGGGAAGTTTTCTGGGGAAGTGGATTAGCCATCAGAGATGTTTACAACTCATTTTGAGTGATCATCTCACTTCTGATAGCAAATGACAAGTTCGTCTTTCGTCTTTTGTCCGTTGTACCAGAAATCCCCGTCTTCTTATAAAAGTCGGGGATCTGGCTTAGATATACTGTACTTCATCAATCATTAAATAAGCTGTAAGCGTCTCACTGGAGAGAGAAATATTATCATTTCCTTTGCATTTTGCCGTTTGACTTCCCTCACCAAAACGCTTATTCAGCAAGCCCTAATTAATTATCATGCATTTCAGCTACTTCGTGCAGCGACTTTTCAAATTCCATGCGCTGTTGAGCATTGCGGAGAAAGTAACCACTCATCATCGCAGAAACTAATAACCGACTCAGGTTTTCGCGGTTGGTCGTAACGGTGACATTAAAATGCTCGTGAGGAAGAGCGCCTAACATTCCGATTAGATTGCGTTCCATAACCTGAACCACTTCCTGGTCGGGTTTAGAGAGTTGGGCAACCGTTTCTGGATGCAGAGACTGGACATATTGCCAGAGTAAGTTACCGCCTTCGCCTTCGTTATCAAAGAATTCTGGAACTCGATTGGGCAGATTGTTCATGGTTAAGAATTGAAACTAGGTAGTGTCGTTTGTTTTCCTATCTCTTATCTCTTACTTTAAGCAATCTTCTAGTCCTCGCCTAGTGAGTGCAACCGAACACCTGTGACGGATTTTACGACGTGTTGAACCATAGACTCCCATTAGCCCAGCATGGACAATCTAAAACTAATAAGACAACTTCCAATAAGCTGTTTGGCATTTAAACCTTAATGTGGATAATCTCCCCCATCTCCCTCTACTTCCCCATCTCCCCCAAGACAACCCCCCTCACCGCTTCCGCCCAACCCTGAGAACCAGGTGCGGGTGCGACTTGCCATCCTTTACCGGATAATCCGGGATGAATCCCTTTATTTCCAGGAACAATTATGGGAATATCCACCGCTTCCAGCATCTCCAAGTCATTGGGGCTATTGCCTAAACCCAGAGTGGTAATTTGGGTATGGGATTGAGCCGATTGGTAGGAGTCTACTAACCACTGTACTGCGTTTCCCTTACCTGCTCCAGCACCAATCAAATGACAAAAGCGATCGCCAACCACAATCCGATAACCTAAGTCTTGTACAATCTCGTTCAGGCGTTCTGGTGTCGCCTTATCAGGAGTCACAAAGGGTTCGGTAAACTCCCGCGCCTTGGCTTGTTTGGCTTCATCCCAGGACAATCCTGTCAACTGACAAATCTCCGCTTCACTCATATCCCCAAATCCCCGCAACGGTTGATTGAGGGCGGTGGCTATTTTCTCTAATCCAAGTCTTGCTTCAGTATAAGTACAACCCAAGCGATGCAGATGATAACCCCCCCATTGATTACTTTGGGGTAAGGTTAAGGGGTTATGATTAAGGGGAATAAAGACACCGCTACCATTTTCTATAATAAATGGATCATTGAGTTGTAGGGATTGACGCAGCGTTTCAACTTCTAGGCGTGTCTTACTGGTAACCGGAATAATCGGAATGTGATTATCCTTTAAGGTATTGAGAACTGGAATCGCATTCTGATAACTGTAGGTGTCAGAATCTAGAAGCGTACCATCTAAATCGGTAAAAATGATTGAAAACTTTGTCATTTGTCCTTTGTTATTCGGTTATTCTTACGCCCTGTGCCTATAGTCCCATATCTGCTAGAGTCTTGGTACAAGGGGCAGGGTATCTCACGCGATCGCGAAGCGTGTCCGATAGGACGTATCGCACATCTCACCTAAACCCAGCCAATCACATCTCTAATCTGGGTTAAGCGCGATTTCCCAATCAATATGAGCCAAAGCCTTATTCAGCGCATTTTCTGGTTTCTTAATACCAATATGGAATACAATTGTAAACTTGAGAAGAGATCCCCCCTAGCCCCCCTTCATCAGGGGGGAACAAGAATTAGAATTGTCGGAGGTAGGGTAGTTATGACGATCGCATCCCAGAAAATGACGCTTGAGGAGTATCTTAACTATGAAGATGGGACGGATACCCGCTATGAGTTGGTGAATGGGGAGTTGGTCGTTATGCCGCCAGAGAGTGATTTAAATCAGCGCATTGCTATATTCTTACTCATCTACTTTTCACAGCAGGGGATTCCTGCTTATCGCTTGAGAGTGGGGACGGAAATGGTGGTGAGTGGTTCGCGGGCGACGACGCGCTTACCGGATTTGATGGTGCTGTCTGAGGAACTGGCGACGGCGTTAGAAGGGGCGAGTCGGTCTACAATAACGCTTGATATGCCGCCGCCTGAGTTAGTGGTTGAGGTGGTGTCTCCGGGGAAGAAAGGCATTGACCGAGATTATCGTTATAAGCGGTCTGAGTATGCAGCGCGGGGGATTGCGGAGTATTGGATTGTTGACCCGATTGAAGGGCGGGTGACGGTGTTGGAATGGGTTGAAGGGTTGTATGAGGAGCGGGTTTTTCAGGGGAATGAGCGAATTGTTTCGCCGCTGTTGCCGGATTTGGATTTGACCTGTGAGAGGGTGATGAATGCGGGGGGTTGAGTCGTTTACCTCAAACTAGATCGCGACACCGCACAACTAGAAGAAGGCTTCAGTCGAGATATGCGAGGGATTGGACATTGGGGGACAGGTGACTTAGAATTGACAATTAAAACTTTACAATACTTTGATTCATTCCTATAACAGAGAGTTTTTGCCTAAACCTAATTCATTAAAAGCTTAACCAATTCCTGGGTAATGGGGAAACCCGTTTGAGACTCGACATGCAAAAACATCGGGCTAGGATTTGCTTCTAAAAATACATACTCACCCTGGGGACTCAAACGCCAATCAATGGCTGTCCACTCCAGCATTAAGGCTTTGGCAATGGCTAAACACTGCTGTTGAACCCTGTCTGGTAATTCTACTGGACGTAATTCTGCCTGTAAATCTTCCCGAAAATCCAAAGCCGGAGAGCGAATTTCTACAGAATAGACAGAGCCATTAATCACATAACTGCGAATATTGGTTCCGGGAATATACTCTTGTATCGTAACTGGCGAAAGACCGAGAACTAATTCCTTTTAACTGAGTGGGAAATAAGTGAGTATCTAAATAATAGACGGTTGCTCCTGCCTGGGTAAGCGCCTGTTTCAGGTGTACAGCATGAACATCTTCAGAGTTGCCGAGGATGAGAATCTTCATCAAGAAAATAGAAATTGTCTTGGAGGCTGTATATAACCGCCTTCTTCACCCACTGCCATAGTCGTAATTTTTGCTGTTCCCCCTGTAACTTGTGGATTGTCTTCACTTGTAACATCTTCAAGGTGATCAAGATGTTCTAAGTCAGAAATGTCTAGTTCAAATGGATGTTTCATGGTTTTCTCCTAACGCTAATATTAGATAATCATATACTAGATAATCATAGTTTTGCCATCAACACATGCCAATTTGGCAGTAAAATAGTATCAATCTATTTTTAGTAAACTTTACCAATGATAATATTTGCGCCCTAGGGTGAGAGTATACAGCAAAAGCTTGGGACGATCCTCTCTCTCCAGGATGGGCAATACCCCATAGCCCACACCCCACACC
>CAZNNK010000333.1:0-7239 GCA_964574085.1 uncultured Coleofasciculus sp. | reverse complement strand
TCTCGTTTCGCTTCAGCTTGAGCCAGTTCTTCCTCTAAAATAACCAAGCCTTTCTTAAGAATTCTGGCTTGACTAGCCGATGATCTGACAATCGCTATCCGGGTTGCCATAACCTTTGATCGCATTTGGCTAATCGTACGATCGATTTCCGCTTCTGGAGTGTATTCTTGGCGAATGGATTGATTAACTATACTGGCTAATTCTTCTTTTACAACTCCACTTACACGTTCAAACAGATTCATCGTCTTACTCCTGTCGTTGGGAAATTAGTATCATTTCAAGATACGGACACCTTTACCCCGATTGCAATCAAAGCACAACGTTTGCAAGTTACTGATATCATTACTACCACCTTTGGCGAAAGGAATAATATGATCCACCTCTAGTTCAACGTGCTTGGCATTTTTACCGCAGAAAACACATTTATACTTATCTCGGTTTAAGACAGAAACACGGACAGATGTAGCAATGTAGCGTGAGCGTTTATTTTTTCCTTGCTGCTGTTGAGATTGAGATTGGGTTGTCGCCGATTTTTTAGTCCTTGGCTTGGCTAGTTTGTCAGCGTTTTGACGGTTAGCCTGATTGACGACATCCCGAATCATACCTCGCACCAGTTTCTGAAACGAATTGGGAGATTTTCTACTCATCATTTATTACTTGTTAAACAGCTTTGTTAATCCGTAACCTGCCAATCCAACAACAGCGCCAGCCGCTGCAATCGGAGCCATCCCCACACTAACAGCCGTTCCTGCTACAGCTAAACCCATACCCCCAACCACGGCGGAAACACCTGCACCTGCGGCGGCTCCACCTGCTGCTGCACCGACAGCGAGAGCATCCTTCTGTTCGATTGCTTTTTTAGCTGCATAAGCCGCCGTTCCCACCACTGCACCAGCAGCGGCTACAGGAGCCATCCCAATTGCCACTCCGCCAAATCCTCCGACTAATCCCATACCACCCACAGTGGCGGAAACACCTGTACCTATAGCTGCACCTCCACCAATCAGAGCTGCACTTTCTCCAGAGTTTTCTTGTGGGTTTTGTTTGCTTTGTGTCATTGTTAAATCTAATCTTTTTACACGTCTTTACCTAGTTTACCCATTCGACACCCAAAGAATTTAGCGATCGCGAAGAGAATAAAGAAATTCACACTCGTCTTGATGATATTGACTCAATCGAAATCGTTGAAGGTCGCCTTTGGTGGCTATTATGGCTAGGACTAGCTACAATTTGGTTTTATCTCGGCATAATTTTCATTTTTCTATTTTTCTTGATCAAGCAACGCTGGATATTACTTTATACTAAAAGTATTAATTTAGTCGTATTTTATAAGGAAGCGGAAAATGTTGAGCAGTTTAGAACTACGATTTTTGCTACACTCCGTTAAATTGTAGGTAGTTGTAGAGTAGAATCGCCTATAAAAATGTAAGTAAAATTATCCCTAGCGAATAATATCATCGCGATCGCTACGATATTTATCCTGAATCGATTTATCCTTCACGACCTTCGAGTTTATACTTATTTCACTAACTTTGATTAAACTATTTTCGCGTTGGCGGAGCCTGCTGAAGAAGGAACGTATCGCGCTTTTTCCAGAACCTACTCTTCTTCAAGCTTACTATCAACTAATCAGGGCACGATAATATCGTGCCCCTACCGAATTCAATTATCCCTAATCTAGGGTAGGGAACATTGCCGTGCCCTTCACGGGGTGACTTTTAGCTTCAGAATGCCACGGATGCGATCGCGCAACTTTATCGTGATGCTGGATACTTTACTTCGACAGCGATTTTGCCGCAACAGAATGTAACCGATGGTGTTGTTACTATTCAGGTCATGGAAAATTATACCATGACAAATGACCAATGACCAATGACGATCCTCACCATTAACGTTAATTTTTCCCACCTACTTACTGATCTTTTTCCTTGGCGGGATCAACAGGTGTCGGTCGGGGTGGTGGTTGCACAGGAGGTGGAGGGGGTGGTGGTTCTACCGGAATGGCATCGGGTTTAGAAGGTTCAGGGGGTTTAGCTGGTGGAACAGGTGTTTGTGTGGATTCAATCATCAAAAAAAGCCTTTAGAGTCTTGCAGAACGTATCTTTTCTGGTATTCTAATAACGAAGCACGATCCCCGCCGTCAAATTTAATTGCCCCCACCTACTTACTTCAATTTATTTTTCAACTCTGGGTCATCCGTATCGCCAAACAGGAGTGCGATCGCGCGGGTTGATTTAAACTCTTGGCTAAATACAATCAGAGATATAGTCATGGGAATCCCCAGTACTGCGCCCGGAATCCCCCACACCCAACCCCAGAATACAATCGACAATAGCGCCACAAAGGGTGAAAGCTTGAGGGTGCGTCCCTGGAGGCGCGGATCAACGAAGTTGCCTAAAATCACTTGAATGACAGCCAAACCGACTAACGTTGCTACTCCTCGCCCGATTCCCTGAAAAATTAACGCCAGTAGGGTTGGCGGGATCACCGCGACAATCGAACCGAGAGTGGGGACGTAGTTGAGAACAAACGCGACTAATCCCCAAACCAAAGCAAAATCTACCCCCAACACCCAACACCATATACCTGTCAGTACGCCTGTCAGGACACAAGTGAACGACTGAATCAGAAGATAACGTCGCAGCTTATCACTCATTCTTGCGACAGCATTGATCACCTTCGCACTGGTTTTGGACGCCAAACTCCGTTCAATTTTCTCTCGGTACTGTCCGACTTCGAGTAAAAGTAAGACGAGTAGCGAGACCATTAAAATAAATAGGCTTAACCCATTCCAGAGAAACTTGAGTCCGCCGATTGCTTCATTGGTTAATTGACCCTGGGAATCTTGGGAGGATAACTGTTCCACGGGAAGCCCCCGTTGTTTTGCCCACGCCATCGCATCCTGGAACATTTGCTGCAAACGGTCAAGGTATTGAGGTGCTTTAGGTTCCACGATTTCCGCACTCAGTAGCAGTGCGCCGATGGCTAACCCAACAACGCTAGCCAGAACCAGCATGACAATGACCAAACTCAGCCAATGGGGTACGTGACGATTCAGCCAACATTGCAGAGGATTGACTAACACGGCGATGAAAAAAGCAAACGCTAAGGGTATGGTAATCGCACTGGTTGCCTTCAGCGCCGCGATCGCTAAGATAATAGCGATGATCGTCAGTAGAGTTTGAATGGTGTTTGCCGATACGCGCATAGACAGGTCTTGAGTGATCTACCTATTGTCTGCGATCGATGACGTCCCCTGTCATCTACCTCAAGACTTGCCTTGAACATGCTGAGGCTGCATGTCTCTCAGTCAAAATGTATAAGCAATATCCCCTAACCCAGCAGAAATTGGTTAGAATGGCTATCGAGACTCAAAGCGGTGACTACGTTTGTTTTCAGTATTCATAGGTTTTTCCCCTAAAGTATTGACAGGCTGTTCCCCGAAATCTTGGCTCTCGACACACTTTCTGATTGGGGAGAACATCAATCGATGTCAATTTATGTAGGCAATCTCGACTACTCCGTTACCTCTGAAGACCTGACCGAAGTCTTTGCTGAGTACGGTACCGTTAAGCGGGTTCATTTGCCAACTGACCGCGAAACAGGTCGCCTGCGAGGGTTTGGTTTTGTGGAAATGGGGACGGAAGACGAAGAAGCCTCAGCAATTTCTGAGCTAAATGGCGCTGAATGGATGGGTCGTGAACTCAAGGTCAATCAAGCGCGACCTCGTGAAAATCGTGACAAAAGAGGCTCTTCCTATGGTGGCGGTCGCAGAAATAACCGCTTCTAGGTTTTGAGTTACCTGTGGCGCTTCTTTTGAATCTCAGAAATCCAATCGCTTTTCAATAGAAGCGTTTTGTTGTATTGATGGAGACATCTAAAATGGCTAAACGCCGCAATTTGAAAAAAGAGAAAGCCTCTCGCAACCAAGCTTATGCTCGGCAGTTTCGCAAGAAGTCTTCTTCTTCGTCGTTCTCAAGAAACAAGCGTTTTTATGGGAATCGTGATAACAAAAATGAAAACGAAAATGAAGGCGAAGAAAAAGAGGCTGAGTAGTCAATTAGAGGCTGCTGAATAAGTGCTGTGGTGGGGAGAGGCAATAGGGAACAGGGAACAGTAATCAACCTTATCTTATATAGCAGTCGCCAAGGCGATTAGGACACAGCAAAATGCGCCAAACCTTGACCAGTCAATCTTCTGCCTTCTGCCCTCTGCCCTCTGCCTTTTGCTATATCTGCTGCCCTCTACTGCCTATCTTTTGCTATAAACACTGAAAAATATAAGGGACAGGCTAGTTAGCCTGTCCCTTATTAGTTTGCATGAAATGAGTTGGCTGAAATAAACTAGCGCCGAACTTAGAAGTTCATTTCCGCTGCTTGTACCTTCTCAATCTGCTTTTTCTTCAAGACAAGGAAGAGTTGAGAAAGCATAATCGCACCAATGAAGACCATTAACCACTTAATCCGAACCGGGTCTTGTAAGACAATTTCGCCGTCTACTTGACCAAATCCACCGACATTAGGATCAGTGGTTAACGCCTCACCTGCGGCAACCTCTTGCCCTTCGGAAACCACTAATTCGGGTCCTGCAGGAATGGTATTCACAACGGTTCCACCCTCAGGGGTTTGAATGGTAACGTCGTAGCCGCCTTCTTCTAACTTGGTAATTTGAGAAATTAAACCGGCTTTGGATGAATTGTAAACCGTGTTGTTACTCTTATTCCCAGCCGGATAAACCTGACCACGACCTCGGTTCGCGCCAACGTGAACCGAGTATTTACCAAAATGGACATCTTTTTCCGTTTTTGGATTCGGAGAAAGAACCGGGAAAACAATTTCTTGATACTGTTCACCCGGTAGAGGACCAATAATCACGATGTTTTCCTGGTCGGCGCTATAGGGCTGGAAGTAAAGTCCGCCAACTTCTTCCTGTAATTCTTCAGGAATGCGGTCTTCGGGAGCGATTTTAAAGCCCTCCGGTAACATGACCACAGCACCGACATTCAGACCGCCTTTGGAACCGTCTCCTAAGACCTGTTGGGTATCAAGGTCATAGGGGATTTTCACCACGGCTTCAAAGACAGTATCCGGTTTAACCGATTGGGGAAGTTCCACTTCTGTGGGTTTCGCCGCGAGGTGACAGTTAGCGCAAACAATCCGTCCAGTGGCTTCGCGGGGAGTTTCCGGGGCGGTTTGCTGCGCCCAGAACGGATAAGCCGCCGCCGATTGGGGAAGGGAAATATCACTAATGAAGAAAAATGCCGCTGTTGCCAAAGTCAGCAAGAGGGCTTGGGTGATAATCCGCTTGCTGCTTTTGTACATCACCGATAAAGAAGGTGTTCTCATCGCTTAAGGAAAAAATTCACAATTCAAAAATGGGTCATGTCATTTGCCCCTAACCCAGGACAAATGACGAAAACTATTAAGTCCACCAAGGCTCATCATCCGTGCGGAAATCGGTTTCCGTCCACTGGGAAAAGGTCAGGGTATCCTCTTCGGTGACGTTAGCGTGAACCAAGGCTAAAGACAAGGGGGCAGGTCCACGGACTACTTTGCCCTGACTGTTGTACTGAGAACCATGACAAGGACAGACGAATTTGTTCTCACTGGCATTCCAGGGAACAACACATCCGAGGTGAGTGCAAATCGCGTTGATCCCGTAGTCCGCGATCGCTTTGTCTTCGGTTACGACGACATAGGTAGGATCACCTTTTAGACCTTGAGCCAAGGTGCGATCGCCTGGGTTATGGCTGCTTAAAAACTCGCTAACCTGGATATCATTGCCCAAAGCATCTTTCGCGGTGACACCACCGCCAGCACCACCACTGGATGGAGGAATAAAGTATTTGACGACTGGATAGAGGGCACCAACGAGAGTACCCGTAATCGTACCAAACGCCAAAAGGTTCATAAATTGACGACGCCCCATATCGGGGACATCTGGGGAGCCAGATACTTGAGCCATAACTGAACGCCTAAGGGTATATTTTTTTTAACAACTCTGGGACGATTCCCAGTTTTTTCCTAACCCCGCTCCTGTTATGAAGAGGGATTCAATAGAGAGCAGGGTTGCCACAATCCTTACTCACATAAGGATTTACGGCTTAAGCTATGAGTATTATTACATTCTTTGTACCGTTCTCATAAAGTAAAGAAACTTTATCTATGTAAAGAAATGTAAACAATCAGACAGGTAAAGCATTTATGACAGGACAAGAGTTGCACCAAATCCTGCTGAGTAAGTGGGGACGCTCTTATGACATCCAGCTTCGGCGGACTCAGGGGAAAATCTTTGTTCAGGTGATGTGGAAGTACCTAGAGCAGAAGTCATTTCCCTTGTCTGACGCCGAGTATCTAGAGCGTCTGGACACCATTGCCCATTATCTTCATGGTTGGGGTGCGGTTACCCAAGTGCAAGCGTATATCGAGCAAACTCGTGAACGTCCCCGGCTGGGTAAAGCGGTGAGTATTCCCATTGAGATGGGGGAACGGGCGTCAGAATGGATGTTGGATGATTTGTAGGGGTTTGGTGACCGGGTTTGGTGACCAAACCCCTACGAGCGAATGGGATTATGAACCGTGACGAGCTTGGTGCCATCAGGAAACGTGGCTTCAACCTGGACTTCCTGCACCATCTCTGGTATCCCTTCCATAACATCATCCCGTGTGAGGATAGTGGTTCCATCACTCATTAACTCCGCCACCGTGCGTCCCTCTCTCGCCCCTTCTAAAATAGCTGCCGAAATATAGGCGACGGCTTCGGGATAATTCAGTTTGAGTCCGCGTGCTTTTCGACGTTCCGCTAATAGGGCGGCGGTGAAAACCATTAATTTATCTTTTTCCTGGGGTGAGAGTTGCATAGTGACAATGGATAATTAGAAAGTAGACGCGGTTGAATGAGCTAAGTAGATTGGTGAAACTATAGCAGAAGGCAGGAGGCAGGAGGCAGAGGGCAGAAGGGTGTTTGCTAGCTATGTCGTTGTTGGGTGCGATTCAATCTGTCCTAACCTTCATGTCAACGGCTATAAAATCAAACTCTTACAAATGACAAAGGACAAATGACGATCCCCGCCATTAACTTTAATTTTCCCCCCTACTTAGGGCTTACTGCATGAGTGTAGATGGTTACCACACAAGGGTGGAAAGCCATTTTTTTACCCAATAAGTGCTTTCGTTTTGGTGTCTAGATGGTCAAAAACCTTGCACTTTTACCTAAAAAGCAGCATCTCCCCCATCTCCC
>CAZNNK010000332.1:0-7245 GCA_964574085.1 uncultured Coleofasciculus sp. | reverse complement strand
AGACTTAGGTGTGCCGTTGTTAGTGGGAGGGCAAATCATCGGTATGTTTAATGATACTCCAGAGGCACGGCAGTTAATGGAGTATTTGATTTCTGTGGAACCCCATGAAATTTTAGCCGGAATCAAAGGGTCAATTTCCCCCCACAAACAGGTGAGTTTAGAGGTTTACCCGGATCAGGTGACCAAACGTCAAGCTAAAATCTTATTATCTGACGATGAACTCATCCGCTACGATGCTTCGGATCTATTTCCTGGCGCTGTAGGAACAGGGACTTTCTGGACAGGTGTTATCGACTATGTTTCTGGAAAAGATTTAGATCGGATCTTGCAGGATATTGAGGCAAGTTGGTCTAATACAAATAGTAGTAACTGAGTGAGAGTGTAGAGTGTAGGGGTGGGGAATCATTGAACCCAAATAATTAAGATAACTACATGTT
Source organism: uncultured Coleofasciculus sp. (assembly GCA_964574085.1). GTDB lineage: Bacteria > Cyanobacteriota > Cyanobacteriia > Cyanobacteriales > Coleofasciculaceae > Coleofasciculus. The sequence continues at coordinate 6,808 of CAZNNK010000332.1, read as the reverse complement.
TTCCTCGGATAAGTGTATCGATCAAATAGAGACTATTTTATGTTTGAACAACAACCAGAAGGATTACGGCAGAAAGTAAAAAAAATGGCAACAGAAGCGCTAAATCAATCTGATCCCTCTGGATGGTTTGATCGCTTATATTCCCAAGCCAATGGTGATCCCCAACAAGTACCGTGGGCGCGTTTGCAACCCCATCCCTATTTCCAGGATTGGCTGGATAAACATCAACCCCAAGGAAATAATCGCTCGGCTTTAGTGATTGGCTGTGGATTAGGTGATGATGCAGAAGCCTTAGCTGGACTTGGTTTCAACGTGACAGCCTTTGATATTTCCCCAACCGCGATCGCATGGTGTCAACAACGGTTTCCTAATTCCCAGGTTCGCTATAGTGTCGCTGATTTGTTCGGCTTAGATCCAAGTTGGCGTCATCAGTTTGATCTGGTATTAGACTGCCGAAATATCCAAGCATTACCCTTAACTGTACGAGCAACCGTGATTGATGCGATCGCACCCTTAGTCGCGAAAGAGGGAACCCTATTAGTTATTACCCGATTTCGCCAGACAGAGGCTGAACCCGATGGTCCACCTTGGGCGCTTTCTGAGAGGGAACTTGCCCAATTTCAGGACTTAGGATTAGAGGAAGTTCACCGAGATAGCTGTATTGAAGCCCAGAATCCTTCTGTGGAACAGCTTCGGATTGAATATAGGCGATCAATACAGTAGAAGTCAATCAACTTAATCGCGAAACCCTTGATAGCCTGTAGGGTGGGCATTGCCCACCAGCCTTAAATCAGTGTCATTCAACTTAATAGTTCAATCCGATAAAATTCCGGTCAAATCCAAGACAGATTCAGGGAGAATTGATTCTCCTGATAACGTTGTCGGCTGGTTGAGAGTTTCTACTGCTTGATTAGGGCGGTAAATCTCTACCATTTGCCTCTGGGGATCAATTAACCAACCCAAGAGTAAACCATTTGCCAGATACTCTTGCATTTTTGCCTGAATATCTTCTAACTCATCACTCAAAGAACGTAACTCTACTAAAAAATCCGGACACAGAGGAACAAACTTTTTCCGTTGTTCTGGGGTTAAAGCTTGCCAACGCTCCAATCGTACCCAAGCCGCATCAGGAGAGCGAATAGCCCCATTCGGTAAGCGAAAACCGGTAGACGAGTCGAACCCTTCACCTAAACCACTTTGTTGATTCCAGAGCCAAAGTTGACCTGTCAAGCGTAAATTCCGTCTTCCGGTATCACCACCCGTTAATGCCATAACAACTAATTCTCCTTGTGCAGTCCTTTCAAATTTTAAATCTCGATTGGCGCGGCAAATCTGTTCAAACTGCTCATCGGTTAAGGTGAGGGTAGGACGTAAGTTTAAGGTGATGGCTGTCATATCGTTTTCTGATTATAAGCGGTTATTAACATGATAGAAAATTTGCCGGATAGGGGACGCGATCGCGTCAGTTCGTAGTTGCGATGCGAGCGCTGATTAAAGTTCTGGTTACTTTTAATCAATGCGATCGCAACGCTTCAAGAAAAACCCCAAGGAAGAGTGTCAAATTCGTCACATTCGTAGGGGCGAAGCATTAGCGCCCAGATTTTTCGGTGCTACAGCCAAATAATCATCGCGAATACTTCACCCGAACACAAGGCAAAACTAACCGACTAACTCTGCCATCAACTCAGCAACAGGCATGATACGTTGGACACGCCCCGCATTGCTACCGGAAAAAACCAGACCATTGTCCACATCCCCCCGTGCGGCTTTATCCAATGCTTGAACAATGCAGTAAAGTTCTCCCGTATCCCGGCAACGGCAGACCTGTAAGCAGCTCCCCAAACACCGCCTTTCCAGATCCGAAGAACCTGCGATTACCTTCTCCACAAAAGGGTTTCGCAATGCCCGCCCTGGCAATCCCACTGGACTAGAGACAATAACCACATCTTCCGGTTGGGCGTGCAGGTGAAACTCCTTATAACGAAAGTCAGCATCACACTCGTCTGTGGTGATAAAGCGAGTCCCCATTTGCACCCCACTTGCCCCCAACGCCAACATTCGGTCAATATCTGTCCGATCCCAAACACCACCTGCGGCAATCACTGGAATCGGTTGACCCACTTCCTGATCTAAATAATTCACCAGTTCGGGAATCACCTGTTCTGCTTCCCATGCGGGATGATTCAGTTCCTCGTACTTGGCGCCCAAATGTCCACCGGCTGTATTGGGATTTTCCACCACAAAAGCATCCGGTAGCCGTTTATGCTGGCGTTCCCATTTGCGGCACATAATCTTAGCTGCACGAGTGCTGGAAACAATTGGCACTAGCGCCACCTCTGGATAGTCTGCAGTGTATTCCGGCAACTGAAGCGGTAAGCCAGCGCCGGAGATGATTAGGTTGACGCCCTGTTCAACTGCTGTGCGAACCAGAGTTTCATAATCCCGTGCCGCCACCATAACATTCACACCAATGATGCCATGGGGACTGAGTTCACGGGCTTTGCGGAGTTCATCAATGAGTGCCAGCCGATTCGCCTGGAAAAACTGTTCTTGTCTCAGCCGGACTTTTGACTGGGTGATGTCGAAGTAGGGGGAGTTTAGCCCTAACGCCACGGCGGAAATCACCCCAATCCCTCCCGTATTAGCCACGGCGGCGGCGAGATTGGCTCCGGAAATGCGGATACCCATCCCTCCCTGAATGATCGGGTAACGGGCGGTGTGTTGACCAATTTGTAGTGACGGTAATTCTGACATAAGTTTCTGGTGTTGAGACTATCTGGCTGATTTGGGCAGTAACATCGCTGATGGCTGATGCAGCCGTCAGCTTAGTCCACCTACATTGAGGATAAATACTTATTGGTGATTTTACAACTAAATAACTAAAAAGTTTTATTTGCGACACTTCGGGTAGGCTGTCGCCTAGGGGTGAGCATGACAATCAATGACGCGATCGCTCCCACCTCACGCAGAAAAGTAGCGGTTATCAAGCGCTAACGGTACACCCAAACGTAGGGGATCTAGGCTTGCGCCCTCACATAAGTACCTCTACAGGGTTAGATAGCTGAGGCTACCTAGGTGCTTTATGCCAACCACTCGCGATCGCCTCTGATTCTGTACAAAACCATCGTTCACCCTTTGCCGGATCAATGACGGTTGATTCATAATCTTCCATCCCCGGAAGATGATAAACCTTGTTTCCAGTAGTAATAGAAATATTGCCTTTGATATTGCACTCAGGTTTCGTAACAGATGAAACTGGAGATGGAGAATCACTAGCCCTAAACTTCATTGCAAAAATTGCGATGACAGCTATAATCCCAAGGCTCATGATTGTTTTAAATAGCCCACGTTTTTTTCTCTTATGTTTTTTTCAAAAATCGATTTTTAGTTAGATTTTTTAACAGGTCTAATGATCGTAAGTTAGCCCCTTTAATGGATGCATTAGAGGCACGTATTTTACCCTATGAATCAGTTGCTAGCTCATACATGATTATATCTCCAACTTTTGGACGGCGACTTGTCCCCTTTAACGCACTGATATGCAAAAAAATATCTTTGTTACCATCATCTGGTTGAATGAAACCAAAACCTCGCTCATCTTTCCAGGTTTTTAATCTACCTTTATATAGAATAGGCTTCATGGCGCAATTTTGGTAATTTGTTATAGACATAGATTACCATAAAAATTTTTTGTGTTAGCCGTTTGGTGTAGTATGAGCCTCATGCCGTCGTTGTTCAAAACGCGATCGCATCGGATGGGGAATGCGATCGCGCCTTTGATGTCTACACAGAAAAGTTTATTCGTGATTACGCAATTTCGCCAGTGTTGTAAAATTGAAAGAGTCCATTACCCATAAAGCTATCTATGCTAAGAACAGTTGAAGGCGTTTATCAGAACGGACAAATTCAGCTAGCTGAACTCCCGCCAGATGTGAGCGATCGCGCCCAAGTTTTGGTTACTTTTCTTGAAGCAGGCAAAATTAACCCTAAGCAACTGCGCCAATTGATTGATCAATTAGAAACAATTGCAGGTATCCAGCAAGGTTTGGCTGAAGTTGATGCCGGACAAACTCGCCCTATTGGAGATTTTATCCAAGAAATTCACCAGAACTATGGCATTTCAGGTTGAAATTACCCCGATTGCTGAAGCTCAGATTGAGCAAGCCTATCGTTGGTATCGGGAACGTAATCCAGAATTTGCTGATCGCTGGTTCCGAGGATTGATGAACGCGATCGCAACGCTTCAAGAAAAACCCCAGCGTTGTGTTTTAGCTGTTGAACATGAGATTTTTCCAGAACAAGTCCGACAATTACTTTACGGAAAATCTAAAAATATCTATCGAGTGCTATTTATGGTTCGAGAACAAACAGTATACATTTTGTATGTGCGCCATAGCGCTCAAGCACCGATGACGGTAGATGATTTAGAGGATGAAGTCTAAACTCTGTTGGTATTTATATCAACGCATTATCTTGGGATTTGGGAGAGTTTAGAGGAGTTAACACTACTTAACTATTTAATCTCGTTGTTCGTTGTGAATACCTCTACTGTATGCTCACTAATATTTTCAGTAAAAATAAACTGTGAACATTCCGAACGTAACGCTTTCCATAGCATCGTTTCTTCATAGTGTTCAAATTCTGCGGGAATGTAATCTAGGAGAGTTTTAGAGCAGACAACAATTAATCGTTCTTGAACACGAGAAAAGGCAACATTGGAGCGATTGAGATTGAGTATAAATTCCACATTTTTAGTGATTGCAGATGGATCGCTTGCTGTTGCAGAAACAATTACATTTGGACGTTCACCACCTTGCAATTTTTCCACAGTATCAATTACATCAACAGCGTTTCCATAATGATCTGCTAACTCTCTTTTCAGTAGTGTTCGTTGGGCGCAATGTGGTGTAACAATTGCAATTGATCCATCAGGCATTTCTCCACCTGTATCAAGAATCCGTTTAATAATTTCTACTTCAAGTGGATTACTGCGTCTTGACTGACGTTCAGAATAAAGAACAAGATAAAGACCTCTGTTTCTTTGTAGCAGCTTTCCCAAAGTTTCATCTATGAGTTGATTTTCTTCCGCTGCTTCAGTATTTTCTATCCCTTGTAATTCAATATCATCTAAACGATAAAGACGAGCAATCAGTTCACGAATAACTGGTGGTAAACGGAAAGTAAAGCTTAAAGCAGAACGTAGAATTTCTTCATTAGTAACGTTAGTATCTGAGTTGTCTTTGAGATTTTGAATGGCTTGATACGCACTAACATAGGGTTGATAAAGTAAAACAGGAGGTCGGTCTTCATTTTCCCAGTCATGAGCAACAATAGGAGCAAGCTGTCGGTGATCTCCTGCCAACATGATCTCACCATTATTTTTGACTAATGTAGCTATAGCAAGGAAATGGGGAAATACCATCATACTTGCTTCATCAACGATGAGAGTGGTTGTTTGAAAACCTTGAGGATATTTCTTAATGAATCGTTGTTTACTATTTAACTCATCGACCATTTTTAATATTGCATTAGTTGTTCCTCCAATGACTAAAATTGCATTTGAACACATTTTATTAACTTGAGTTAAACAAGGACGGGCAGGGAAAACAGTAACATTTGTTTCTGTAAAAATTTCTTCGTTTCTCGATTCAACTCGACTAACTTGAATTGGTCGTACTGTCAACTGGGAATTAGTGGCAGATTGTCTCAACGTCGGTAAAATCCGGTCTAAACGTAACAGTAAGTTATCTACAGCCGTATGAGTATGAGCCGTAATAAGAACAATATCGCCAACAGAACAGCGTGCTAATATTCTGACAAAAGTAGCGATTGCAGTTGTTTCTGTTTTACCTGTACCTGGTGGTCCTTGTAAAAGTTGAATTCTGGTCTTTAACCCATCTATTACTGCTGCGATTTGCTTATCATCTAGTTTTTTACCGTTTGGTAGTTGTAAATTTTTCAGTAAATTGTGATATTGTTCTAAATCACTAGATGAAAGCTCAGTTTGAGGTGGTATTTGAGGATTTTGCGGAGCGAACCACTGACAAACATGATTGCCTTGACTATTTTGTAGCTTTTGATCAACCCTTCCAGCTACAAAATCTGAAGGGCTTTCATCAATAGTACCGTAGTCATAAATATTTTCTTCGTTTCTATAAAAACGACCACGAAGTTGATAACGATCTGGACTATTTGTTTGTCTAACTGCAAGTTCAATGTTTCCTTTATCCCAGTCAATTGCTTCCACAACACAGGTACTTCCGCCATTAAAAAGTTGTTTTATTGTTTGACCTTGATGTGGAATACCAGAACTAGGACTAAGCCTGACGAAAGAACCTTGTTCAATTGTGCAGTTAGCTTGCAAAACTTCAGCAGTAATATTATATTGATCAAGGTTTAGCTTGGCTGTAAGTTTCCCATTGCCCTGGCAAACTATATTTTTTACAGGAATTGTTCTCCCTAAAGAAACGCGATAGATAGGTGGAACTAAATGACTAGCAATCCAATCTGTTACCTTAACGTGTTGATCTAAACGGAGAAAATCAATACCTGCTTGAGCAGCATCATCTACACCTAAGCTGAAATCAGGCAAATCAGCAATGGTCAAAGAATCTTTAGTTATGTCTTGATTTTTATACTTAATTCCCTCTTCAACCCATCTAATAGCATGAGTACGAGCGCGAAAATACTCTTTTAAATAATTCGGTTTTTGTGCTTGATTATAACGTTCAATAGAGTTTTTTAATTTGGGTTCAAGTTTTGAGTCATTAGGATCAGGGAGTTTTCGCCAATAGGCACGCCAATACGC
>CAZNNK010000331.1:0-7268 GCA_964574085.1 uncultured Coleofasciculus sp. | reverse complement strand
GACAAATGACAAATGACAAATGACAAATGACAAATGACAAATGACAAATGACAAAGGACAAATCGATTTAGGGGGAAAGCCGCCAAGGATTCTTAAACGCTGGGTTCGTAGTAGGCACTTTAGTGCCAGAAGCGCTAAAGCGCTGACTACAAGCATGACTACAAGCGCTATGTTACTGCTGTTGAATCTCACCAGTTGTGTGTCCATCAAATTCTCCGAACCTGAACCGCCGGAAGCCTCGGTTTCCCCTTCTCCCTCTCCAGTAACCGCTTCCCCCGTGGCTGATTTTCCCGTTTTATCCCCATCGCCGCCTATCCAGGATATACTCGAACAAAGCTGGGTCATCTACAGACAACAATTCATTCAAGAGGACGGACGAGTAATCGACTACGAAGCGAGCGATCGCTCGACTTCAGAGGGACAAGCCTACGCTATGCTCAGGGCTGTATTGATTAATGACCCAACCACCTTTGCTCTCACCCTAGATTGGGCAGAAAAGAACCTGCATCGACTCACCGAAACAGGCGAACCTGAAGACAATCTTTGGGTTTGGCTGTGGGGTCAGGATGACGAGGGCAATTGGGGTGCGATTGATCGAAATTTTGCCAGCGATGCTGATATTGATGCGATTACCGCATTAATTTGGGCATCCCGTCGCTGGAATCGCCCCGACTACCTAGAGTTAGCGCGAATCAAGCTGCGCGATTTGTGGGACTACTCCACCATCGCCGCACCCGATGGCAAACGCTATCTACTCCCTGGACCCAAGCAAGCCTTTGTTCCCTCGCCATCAACGATTTATCTGAATCCCTCCTATCTCGCCCCTTATGCCTTTCGCCTGTTTGCTGAGGTTGATCCCGAACGAGACTGGCTGAGTTTAGTAGACAGTAGCTACTACGTCTTGGAAAACTCCTCTCAAGTTTCGGCGGTGGGGTTACCCAGTGACTGGATTGCGTTGGATTTACAGACCAATCAATTTCAGCCCATACCCCCCCAAAGCAAACTGAAAAATGTCTATAGCTTTGATGCGTACCGCGTCTGGTGGCGAGTCGCTTGGGATGCCGAATGGTTTCAATCCACGGAGGCACTCAATTACCTGAAAACAGCAACCCAATATCTTCAAGATCAATGGCAATCGTCCTCTCGTTTGCCAGCTCGCATTAACCTCGATGGAGAATCATTAGTTAAATATGATGCCACCTCCCAATATGCCATGCTTTATCCAGCTATGCGCTTAATTAATCCCGATGTAGCTGAACAACTATTAGAACGTAAACTTTTAACCCAATACAATCAGGGAATTTGGGATGATGAATCTGCCTACTATACCCAAAACCTAGCCTGGATCGCCCTAGTATCACCTGACCTGGTAAAAAATTCCCAATTTTTTCAATCCCAGCAGCAGTTTTCTAGAAACGCGATAAGGGAATGATACAGAGGTCGATACCGTCTGTCAAGGCTTTAAACCGTTACGAATTAATTCGTAACCCCGAATAATCGCATCTTATATCAGGGTGGCATCGAGTCGAATACCGATTCAGAGGACTAGAAAATGTCACCACCGTTTCTACAAATAACCGGATTCAGTCAACCTGTTACTCGTTGGACTGAAGCGGGAATGCTATCTACGGACACTCCTAATTCGGTCAGGTTCCGTTAATCAATGATGTCCCTTGCCATCGTTTAGGGGAGCCTATCCGTTTGGCACAAATCGGTTGGGTCGAGCAATAGCTAACCCCAACAGCATAAATTAGCTCGTTGAAACATCCCCGAATTCCAACTCTTTGGAATCGCATAATTCAGTTCCCAAGCCACACTAACTGGGCATTTCCATCAACCGTAAGAGTTCTCCTATGAAACGCCTGTTTCGTCACTCCCAATCTCCCAATTCTTCCTCCCATCGCGGACGTCAACGTCCCACCCGTGTATCTACAGGGACGCGACTTGGATTGTTACTGCTGTGTAGTGTTTTAGTCGTCGGGCTGGTGATCACGACCAACTTTGCCGTCGCTCAAAGCGACAGTAGCCTGCAAGAGCAGGAAGATCAGCTAATTCGCGAATATACCCTACCCACCACGCCCCAAAAGGAACCTGTTTACAAACCTGCTCCGGCGGCTCCTCCGAAAAAATCCACATCACCAACACGCAAGCGAACAACGCCTGCACCTAGTCAACCACCGCCGCAGAGCCAGCCCACTCGTTCAGCGCCAGCATCAACTGAACCCGAAGAACCTGCACCCGCCCGTCGTTCTCCTGCACCCTCCTCACCTGCTCGCGAGGAAGAAACGGCAGAGGCTGAACCCTTACCTACAGGCGAATACGTCTTGCAATTCAATCGTTCCCCCATCGTCGGGAACCGCTTCCGCTTCCGAGGCGTGTATTCTGAAGCTCGACTCGGTTTCACCCGTCCCCGGGGCTGGAAAATTCAAACGGCGAAAGCCCTGATTCGGTTCCAGCATTCACCCGCCCTGATTGCCAAAGACTCCAATCTCACCGTCCGAGTTAATGGCACGAGTGTGGGTTCAGTCCCCCTGAATCGCCAACAATCAGAAGTGGGTAGCGTACTCTTCAACGTTCCATCCCGACTGATTCAGGACTATAACGAACTGACGATTGTCGCCCGACAAAGTAATGACGAAGAATGTAGTGATCCGGGTGACCCCACGCTTTGGACTGAGGTGTTACCGGATTCAGAGTTACAGTTTGAATATCAGCCCCAACCGATTCCGCTCAACTTTAGCCGCTATCCCTATCCTTTCTTTGACGACCTCAGTTTAGATACCAATCGCATCGCTTATCTCCTCCCCAAAGTCAACGATACCTGGTTAACCGCCGCCCCTCGCTTTCAAGCGGCGTTAGGCAGAATGGCGGAATTCCGTCCCATTGACACGGAAATCGTTAACGATTTAGAGGATGTGGAGTGGGGTCAACGGTTGGTTGTCATTGGCACACCCGCTGAACAACCTGGGTTAGCGGATTTGGATTTGCCCTTTAGTATCAGTGGCAACCAAATTTTAGACGGGAACCAAGTCCCTTTACCGGCTGATGTGGGTATTTTGATGATGACCACCACGTTAGATGGAGGCATTCCGGTTTTAGTGGTCACCGGAAATGGGGCGGACGGTGTTGCCAAAGCTGCTCAGTTTTTAGTCCAGCCCGATAGCCGTAAATTCGGCACGGGTCAAGCGGTATTAGTGGAGAGCCTCAAGCCGGTAGACACTCCATCCCTCCGGAATTGGCCCGGTTATTTACCGGAAACAAATTCCTTTACCCTCAGCGAAATTAAGACCCAAGAAAACGGTGATCCGTTCCAAGACATCACGGTACGCGGGTCAGCCGCACCCCCGATTCTAATTAATTTTCATGCTTTGCCGGATGACCAATTTAGCCGGGGCAGTTCCATGACCCTGCGCTATAGCTATAGTCCGCAAATCAATCCCCGTACCTCTGCGATAGAAGTCTTACTGGATGGCACGTTTATTGGGGGGGCGCGGTTGACCTCAGAAGACGGCGCTAGCCGAAAACGATTAAAAGTGGATTTGCCCCCGCATTTAATCAAGCCTGATTCCGAACTAGAAGTGGCATTCCGCCTCAATCCCCGAGAACCGGGTGTATGCGGTAAAGTCACTGACCAACAATTGACCGGAACCCTCCATGCAGACACCAGCTTCAACCTGAATCGTCAACAATCGGTACAACTCCCCGATTTAGAACTATTCCAGGACGGTTATCCCTTTGCTGCACCTCAAGATTTGTCCAGAACCGCGATTGTGGTGCCGGATTCTCCGAGTAATACGGATTTGCTGACGTTGTTAACCGTTAGCGAACGTCTGGGACGCCTGAGTAAAGCGGATTCAGTTAATTTGGATGCCTATACAATCACGACATTGCCGGCTGAAGTTCGCGAGGGTCATCATTTGGTGGGCATTGGTATCAGAGAACAATTTCCCTTCCCAGAGGTGTTTGATAGCAGTGGTTTCCGTTTACAGGATGCTTTTTCTCGCCAGTGGAATCAAGGCAACATTCAAGCCTTACCGGATAACGAAGGCATGATTAAGGAAATCATGTCACCTGATAACAAAGAACGGGTACTGTTGGCACTAACTGCCCAGACAGCGAATGGGTTAGAACAAGTGCGGCAGGTGATTCGCCGAGATCCCTGGTTCTTCCAACTGCAGGAAGATACGATACTGATCAGCAGCAATCAGCAAGATCCGGCTAGCTATGACCCGGATGCCTACACATTGGAATTCTTAGAACGTGCGCCTTCGACTCGCCGGATTGAAAATACGGGACTGTTGAGTAAGGTGTCTCGCTTTATTCAAGACAACTGGTTCTTCTTACCCGCTGGCATTTTCGCGATCGCTCTTTTGCTGTATGGGATTTCTCAGTTCTATCTCAAGCGGCTTAGTGATCAAAAGAGTCATTAGTCATTCGTCATTCTCCCCCTGCTTCCCCTGCCTTCTACCTTCTTGTTCACTAACCCCTACCATTGAATATGTCTTCGTTTTCGTCTAAATTCCAGCGATTTCGTCCTCGACGCCCGTTTGCGACTGACTGGTTGGTTGATGTTCTGCCTCGGTTTTTTGATCGATCGCTGGAACGCATTGGTTTAAGCCATTTCAAATGGCTGGTTTTGTTTCTGCTAGTCATTTCGATTCCCCTGATTATTACCCCACTCAAGGTTTGGCAGCAAGGGATTGTCGCTTTTTTGGTTTTGGCGATCGGGCAAGTGGTTGTACGGGCGGAAAACCGAGTGTCAGACAAACAAATTAGTGAGTACTATCACTTGTTTTTGGTCTGGTTGAGTTTAGTCACCACCGCCCGCTATCTCTACTATCGTCTCAACTACACGCTCAATTTTGATACCTTTATCAATGGTTTATTTTGTGTGTTGTTGTTGACGGCTGAACTCTATGCCATCCTCACCCTAGTTCTGGCGTATTTTCAAACCCTGCATATTCAAGACCGGGAACCTGTCGATTTGTCGGCATATCCGCAAGACCAGTGGCCCAAGGTGGATATCTATATTCCCACCTACAACGAAGACGTGGAAATTGTCCGCAAAACGGCAATAGGAGCGATGGCAATTGACTATCCAGAAGACAAAAAAACGGTTTATGTTTTAGATGATGGTCGAGCCGAAAAATATAAAGCCCGTCGCGCCAGATTGCGGAAAATGTGCGAGGAAGTGGGCTGCATCATGATGACGCGGGATAATAACGAACATGCCAAGGCAGGGAATATTAATACCGCATTTCGTCGCACCAAAGGGGATTTGGTGATGATTCTGGACTGTGATCATATTCCGCTGCGAGATTTTCTCAAAGATACGGCTGGCTTCTTTTTTGATCCCAACGTGGCATTTGTGCAAACACCACACTGGTTTTTTAATCCCGATCCCTTTGAGCGTAACCTGCGTACAGATGGCAGAATTCCGGTTGGGAATGAACTCTTTTATAAGGTGCTGCAAAAAGGCAATGACTTTTGGAATGCGGCTTTCTTCTGTGGTTCAGCAGCGGTGATTCGTAAAGACTATGCGCTACAGGTTGGCGGAATTGCCACAGAAACGGTGACTGAAGATTGTCACACGGCATTCCGACTGCATTCTCTGGGATACAGGTCAATTTACTACGACAAAATCATGATTGCGGGTCTCGCCCCGGAGAACTTTTCCTCCTATGTGGGTCAGCAAGTCCGGTGGGCGCGAGGGATGGCGCAGATTCTGCGGATTGAAAATCCGGTGTTTAACCGGAAGCTAAATTTGACAATTCCCCAGCGGATTTGTTACTTCAGCGCCACGTCTCACTTCTTCTACGGCTATCCCCGACTCATCTATGCCCTCGCGCCAACCCTGTTCTTATTGTTTGGAATTAACCCGATTCAGGGTTTGGGATTAGAAACCTTGGCGTATGCGTTTCCTCATATCCTTCTATCCCTCAATGCCAACTACATTACCTATAAACATGTGCGTTTTTCGTTCTGGAATGAAATCTTTGAATTTGTCATGGCATTCCAAGCGGGATATGTGACAACAATGGCGTTGATTAATCCCAATCTGGGTTCCTTTAACGTCACCGACAAAGACATGACGTTAGTCAAACGGGAATTTAGTTTATCAAACTTTGATTGGCAATCTGTCCGAGGTCTCTTAGGGATTACTGCGTTTGTGGTGCTGGCGTTAGGGTCAGTACCTTTTTGGTTAATCCTGCGTCCAGAGGATGCCGAGGCAGTTTTAGTTAACGCCTTGTGGTGTATCTTTAACCTGATTCTATTAATGGCAGCATTACTGGTTGCCTTTGAACAACCCCAAGAACGCACCGCCCACCGCTTACGGCGACGCCTAGGGGCAACAGTTTACAGCTATGACCGCAGTTGGAGTGGGGTGACTTTGGATGTTTCGGAAACCGGAACTCGTATGCTTTTAGACGTCGAAGGTCAACCCAATTTACCCGATGAAATTGAAGTCGAATTAGTGGGTGATTATGGAGCCAGGGTGATTATGGAGGCTCAAATTGTGGTGGCAAAGTCGGTCAATGAGCATCAAATGGAATTGGCGGTTAAGTTTATTAATGTCACCCAGGCACAACGCGATAATTTAACCTTAGTCACGTATTCCGACGTGAAGGAATGGTATTCCCAGACACGGGACTATGTGGATAAACCGTTACAGTCCTTAGGATTTTTGGCTACAGGTCTTTTCCGTGCCTTCCAGGAATTTAACGTGGAGAAAGGGGCAGGAAAAGTCCGCAAACGGGTTAATGCCTCAGCTCAACTGTTTTGGGAAGGAGACTTTTATTTGGCAACAGTAACAGCAATTGGGACGACGAGTTTGCGATTAGAACTCGATGATTCTATTACATCGAATGCTAAATTGCTGAAACCCGATAACTTAAAGAAAATGCAGCAAGAAAAACCCTTAGTGGGCTTGCTATTAAGTCAAGACGCGATGAGCCAATCGCGGGAGCGATTTTTAACCCAAATCCTCTCCTTAGAAATTCTGATTTCGGGGGATAGCAGTAATTCTTCGCCGAAGAAAATAGCGCTAGAATTAAGTTTCCCTGATCAATTTAAGGATCGGCAGTCTGCCAAAATCAAGGAGCTAGTTAGAGTCTTGCATTGATGCTATAGCAAAAGGCTCCAAGGGAAAAGATTGACTGGTCAAGGTTTGGCGCATTTTGCTGTGTCCTAATCGCTCATGTAGACTGCTATATAGGGCTTGCTGCATGAGTGTAGATGGTATACCACACAAGGGTGGAAAGCCATTT
>CAZNNK010000330.1:0-7274 GCA_964574085.1 uncultured Coleofasciculus sp. | reverse complement strand
CTACCCCTCCCCTACCCTTCCCTGATACAGCTATGACGTTAGCGTTTAATTCCGTCTTGCCAACCGTAACTCGCATCAGTCGCTGGGCATTATCTGCGGCTTTACTGTACACGGGTACAGCACAAGCGCAAATGAGTGTTTCTCCTTTAGTGATTGAAGCCCAAGCCAATCGCGGTCAAGCTCAAGCGATTATTAATGTTACCAATACCAGTAATCAACCCTTTCGGGGACGAATTTACGCGGAACCCTTTACCTATGACGATAATGGATTTCAACTCTTAGACTCTAGCCCCAGCGATTTAACCCCTTACCTGCAATTTTCACCTAGAGAATTAACCGTACCACCGGGAGTACAGCGACGCATTCGTTTAATTACTCGCTTTCCCCCCAGTTTACCAGACGGGGAGTATCGAGCCGTTGTGTTTACAGAAACCCTCCAGGAAACCACGGATACTGGGGGTAATTCTGTCGCTTTAACCGCCCGAATTGGGACAACGATTTATGTGCGTCAGGGAGAGTTGTCGTCAACTTTGACAGTGGAGAGTGCTAGTTGGAATTCAGAACAAGACCAAATTCAACTATTGGTACAAAATACAGGAATGGCATCAGCTAGAACGGCGGTGAGTTGGACTCTGCAGCAGGGAGATACGGTGGTGGAGACGGGGAGGTTGAAACCCACGGGAATTGTGGCTGAGAGTCAGCGTCAGTTTCTGTTAAATTATCCTGATGAAGGGCAACTGGCGGCGGGTCAATATCAGCTTACGGGGGAGTTGATCTGGGCGGAAGATGATGAGCGACGTACACAGCCGTTTAGTGTTGATTTGATGATTCCTACGCCGTGAATAAGGGGCGATCGCGTGGTTGAGCCTAAGTTGGTTTGGTGGTGTCGAAAGGTTGATTTAACGCAGAGGGTCGCAGAGGGAAAGCGCAGAGGGTCGCAGAGGGAAAGGGAGGGGTTTGAGTCGGGGAGGCGATGGGTTTTGTTTTTGCTGTTTATTGGCTTTGTTTCATATACCAGAAAAAGGGATGTGTGTCAAAAATAATCTGTGTTTTTTACAAAAATACATGCATCCAAGTTGTAGGGGTTTTGAGGGGAATTGAGGCTAAGTTGGGTCGATTTTGACGCTAAATCAAGGGTTTCAGGGAATGGTGTCCAGGATAGTGAGAAAATTGAATAGACTTCCCCAGATGTTCAATTTTACCAAATCGCTGGATTGACGTAAATCCGTTAGTAGTTGAGAATTATTCTCACACTTTTTTTTGCGGTTAAGTTCTGTAAAGTAACAAAAATCTAATTGAAATCGGGTGGGAGGAAAAGTTTTCGTTATAGTCAGCCGTCATGGATAACGTACAGGAAGAATTAGACAAATTTTGACGGGCGCAAGACGGCTAAAATAGTGGATTAGAGACAAGCCTGGGGTTTTCCGATGTGGATTCTGTTTGGTGGCAAATCGCGATAATTGTGGGTCTGGTTCTAGGAATGGCGGCTAAGGCTGATTCGGTTAGCTATTCCCGTTTTCAGGAGACGATGATTAGTCAAACGGAAAGGGAGGATTCAGTCACTCCAGTTATCGAAAATTCCGATAACTTTACAGTGTTTCCGGTGGGGGTGAATGTTGGGGGGCGTCCGGTGATTTTTAGTGTCTTGGTGCGGGGACAGGAAGATGGTCGCCAAGCGGTTGCGTTTGAGACGTGGCTGATTCCTTATGATGCGGTGGTTCAGGCGTTGAACCTGGAGGTGACGCCATTACCCGATGGGCAATTAGAGGTGCGATCGCCTGGATTGATTACTCGCCTCAACCCCCAGGAATTACAGAATGACCCAGAGTTGGGGTTGGTGTTGTCGATTGAAGAGGTGGAAACGCTACTTGGGGTTCCCGCAGAATTCGATATTAATGAATACGCGATTATTCTGAATCCCCCTTGGTTGGGACAGAAAACTGGAAGGATTGCGGCGACAGAAACCCCCGTGCAACTGGAAGGTTTGCCTCGAATCACTCCCACTGATTTTACCCTAACGGCGATTGAGGAACGGATTACAGCAACTGGATCAGAGTCGGCGTCGGGTTTGGGGGAGTCTTCATCCCTGAATTATCGGGGGGAATTGGCGGCGGTGGGGACGTTGCTATCCGGGAGTTGGTATGTCCGGGTGAATCAACCGGATTTGTTAGAGTCGCCCAGTTGGAGTCTGACAGAAGCCCAGTATCTGCGACAAACGGATACGGCAGATTACGTGATTGGTTCTCAACCGACGTTTTGGCGGAGTCAGGGGAGGGGGAATTATTGGGGCGTAACCACAATTCAGCGACAAGGATTTACACCGCCGGTGACGTTTGGTGGGGGGGGATTTAGTCCAGGACAACGGTTGCAAGCGTCGCAGGTGGGACGAACGATTGTGGGTGAAGCGGAACCCGGGACATTGGTACGGCTGACACAGGGATTTAGCGACTTGGTCTTGGCTGAAGTGTTGGTGGATTCGTCGGGGGTTTATCGGTTTGAGGATGTACCGATTGGGGGTCAAACCTTGGGGAATTATCGCGTTTTATTATATCCTCAAGGACGCCTTTCGGCTCAACCAGAGGTGCGAGAGGCGACGTTTTCTACGGTTCCCGGACAAATTCCTAAAGGGGCGTCGGCGACGATTGTTTCGGTGGGTTGGACTCATCAACCCTCTGGATTTATCACTCAAAATTTTATTGGTGAATGGAATAGTTTTCAGGGGGGAATTGCCCAACGGTGGGGGATATCGGAAGATTTGACGATTGGGGTGGGGGGGATGTATGACCAAAAGTTGAGGGGATTGGCGGATGTATTTTTCCGCCCTAACGGGATACCTTTAGAAGTGGCGGCGTCGGTGGTGAGTCCGGATCATGAGGGGGATTGGGATAGTAATGCTAATGTGCGCTATGAACCGACATCTAGTATTAGGGTACAATTGAGTAGCGATCGCTTTGCCCAACGGCTTAACCTGAATTGGCGTGTTTTTCCCCGATTGACAGTATTGGGAACCTATAATAGTCGCGAAGGTACGGCGGTGGGGATGCAAACGGGGTTTAGTCGTCGTGGTTTTTTTACCTTTGCCCGGGCGACAATTGATGACCAAAATCGCTGGCGCTGGAATGCGACGCAACGGTTAGGATTTTTACAATTGAATCACCAGGGGAATGAGTTGGGATTTCGGTCTGATTTGAATTATAATCTGTCGCGGCGTTTTCTGGGTGATGGCTATTCTGTCGGGCTGAGTTATGAAACCCGTAAGCTTCAGCAGCGGGATACTTTCGCGACGGTTGGTTTGCGGTATCGATCCCCAGCGCGATCGCCCGATGGGAGTTATTTGTGGGACACTCAGTTGGGTTATGGGCTTGGTTCTCAGGGTTCGGGCTGGATTGCCCAGATACAGACTACGATTATACCAGGTTTACTGGTGCGAGGGCGGTATGATGGGGTATCCCTAACCTCGAATGAGGCGAATTATAGCCTAGAATTGGTGGCGAGTTTAAATGTACAGGACGGGGTTTCTCCAGGCGATCGCCAATCGGATCGGTTTCGCGATCGCGGCGGGATATTGATTCAACCCTTTTTTGACCGTAATCGTAATGGTAACCGAGATCCGGGTGAAGAAATCTACACTGAAAACCCAGAGTTATTATTAATTCTGAATAACCAACCGATTCAATCCTTTCGTCCCCAAGTCCAAGCCAATGGAATTCGGCTACGCTTACCGTCGGGAACCTATCGTCTCGACTTTGACCCGTCTGGATTTCCCATCGATTGGCAAACCGTCAATGAGGCGTATGCGGTGGAGGTGGTGGCGGGAAGTTACACGTTAGTCCAAGTTCCTTTAGTGTTGTCCTATACTCTCTCTGGCGTAGTGACTGACGCCCAAGGGAACGTAGTTGCTGGGGCGAGGGTAGAAGCGATTAGCGCCGATGGCGAACAACGACGATTTTCGGTTACTAATGGGGCGGGCGTTTATTATCTGGAACAGTTACCCCAGGGAACATTTACGCTGCAAATCAATCAGGAACCCGCCCAACCGGGGACAATCACCCTGGATGAAGATGCAGAACCCTTTCAGGAATTAAACCTGCGATCGCCTTAATCAGGGAACAGGGAATAGGGAACTGAAGATTTCATCTATATGTGTCCTAACGGCTTGGGCGGTTGCTATAAAACAAGGATCTTAATCTTTGCCACAATTTTACCAGCTTTTGATGCCATTTTTGCCAACGCCTACGATTAGTTGCCAGATTTTTTAGCATCCACAGTTCATCATCATCCGGTTTCAAGTTCAACGCCTGATGGTAAGCGGTAACGGCTTCCTGGTAGCGTTGCAATTCTTGCAGCGCATTTCCCCGTTCTGTCCAGTAGTGATAATCGTCTTTACGTTTTAAGGCTTGATCATAACTGTCAATCGCGTCCTCATAGCGTCCTAATTTAAATAAGGTTTTGCCGCGCAAATACCACGTCTGATAATTTTCCGGGTGAATCTGTAATGAGTGATCATAACACTCAATCATGGCTTCGTAGCGTTCTAAATTTAACAAGACGACAGCTTTGGTGTTCCAGGCTAATTCATAATCCGGATTAATCTCCAAAGCGCGATCGCAACTCTCAACCGCCTCTTGATACCGTTCGAGGTGATTTAACACCATCGCCCGATTATGCCAAGCTTTAGCCGAGTGAGGATTCACCTGAACCGCTTGATCAAAGGATACTAACGCCTCTTGATACCGCTTTAACTGATACAACAGAAAACCGCGACTACAGCAGGTGAGATCATTATCGGGTTGAATCTCCAAGGCGCGATCATAGGACGCGATCGCCTCCTGCGGACGATTTAATTTCCGTAATGTGTGTCCCCGATAAATCCAGGCTTTCCCATAGTTGGGGTTAATTTCTAGGGCATGATTGTAGGAGTTAATCGCTTCCTCATACTGCTTTAACTTCCGCAGGGTTACGCCCCGGTTGTACCATACTTTGACATCATCCGGGTTTAATTTTAACGCTTTATCGTAGGAGGTCAGCGCTTGGTCATAACGTTTTAAATTCTGTAGCGTAATTCCCCGGTAGTTCCAGATTTTAGGATTCTCGGCATTAAATTTTAACGCTTTATCAAAACTGGCTAATGCTTCTTCATCACGATCTAAATGCTGCAACGCCACCCCCTGATGATACCAGGCTGAGGGACAATCGGTTTTAATGGTTATCGCTTCATCATAATACGCGATCGCCGTTTCATAGTCTCCCGCTTCAGCGAAACTATCGGCTGTTTCGATCTTGGAATTCGCTTGATATTTTGCCGTTTCTTGGTGAGAGTTTAAGGGAGTTTGAATCGTTAAGGTTGGGTGGGAATGTTGTTGGGATTTAGGCAGGGAATCCCACTCAGAATTTGTGTCGTGGATCAACATTGGCAGACGGACAAGGCGTGACAACAGTTCTACTTTTTAGTTTAGCTATCAAGTCCTACGGTTGTACTCTTCCTAAATAGATAAATTGGGGCAAGATATTTGGTTTGAGACTCTACAGTTGATAGAGAGGAATGGGAATTGTTGGAGTTCACATTTTTATTTGTTCAGAGAAATTAAGCCTCAGTAACGATAGAGAGGTTGCAGGTACAGTCTCTGTAACACCACTGCATCTGACCAATCTCAACTTAAAATCCGCCTAGAGGGATTCTGTAAATCCCCTGAAAACGTTATCGTAGTTGAAGTAAGGTTAGAAAAAAAGATATGGTGGTTGAGTTGCGGCGACCTATTTTAGTTGGCGGTATTGCTTTATCCTTGGGATTATGGCTGCTAGAGACGGTGCATCAGTCAGTGGCGGAGTTGGGGGAAGTGGGACTCCTCGGCGCGATCGCCCTCGGTAGTGGGGTATGGTTGTTTCAGCAGCGAGGGTCGAGTGCGGTTGAGGTATCACCAGTATCCTCGCCTCTGGATCGAGCTACGGTAGAGGAGGCGATCGCTCAAGCTGAAGTCGCGATTTCCGGCTGGGAAACAGAGGTCGAGAATCCTGATCTTAGCACGTCGTTACGACAACAGGTTACCCAATTAACCGCCCAATTGGATCGACAAGAGTTGCACCTGCTTGTCACTGGCGGTAAAGGTGTTGGCAAATCCTGTTTAGTCAACATTTTAGAATCAAAGGGGTTATCGGAACAATTTCCCATCGTTCGTGTCCAAGAAACCACCGTCTTATTCACAGGCGATCGCACTCAGGATACAATCCCCAACTCTGATTTAATTCTCTTTGTAATCACCAGTGATTTAACCGATTCCGAGTTTCAGCTTTTGCAGCATCTGAAAACGCTGAATCAGCGAATTCTGCTCATCTTTAATAAACAAGACCAGTATTTACCCCCAGAACGAGTGCTAGTGTTGCAACAACTGCGATACCGACTCGCCCAACTTTTTCCCCCAGAGGATATCATGGCGATCGCGGCGTCTCCCACTCCGGTAAAAGTACGTCAGCATCAGTCGGATGGGTCAATCCAAGAATGGTTCGAGGCGCAAACACCTGATGTCACCGCTTTGACGCAACGATTGCAGCCCATCTTAACTGAAGACGCCCAACAACTGATCTGGGGAACCACTCTCAGATCTGCGATTAGCCTCAAAGCCGAAGCCAAAACCGCCTTAAATCAAGCCAGACGCGATCGCGCTTTACCCCTGATTGAACAATATCAATGGATTGCCGCCGCTACTGCGTTTGCGAATCCGGTTCCCGCTTTAGATTTACTCGCCACGGCTGCAATTAGTAGTCAATTAGTCATTGAATTAGCCGGAATTTATCAGCAAAAATTTTCTCTATCCCAAGCGCAATTGGCTGCCAAAACCTTGGCTAGCTTAATGGTTAAACTGGGTTTGGTGGAACTCTCCACCCAAACGATTGGTGGTATTCTCAAAAGTAATGCGTTCACCTATATAGCAGGCGGTGCGGTGCAAGGGGTTAGCGCGGCGTATCTCACCCGATTAGCGGGGTTGAGTTTAATTGACTATTTCCAAGACCAAGAGATTACGGAAGCAACAGCCGATAACGCCTTGAATCTTGACTGTTTGAAAGAGAAACTGCAAACGATTTTCCAACAAAATCAACGGACAGCATTTTTGCAAGGATTTGTGCAGCAAGCGGTGAGACGTTTGCGCTTAAATTCCCCTCAACCTGAACCCAGCCGCTTGTCCTAGAGAAGGCTTCATACCAAGTTGCGTTCAAAGATAGCAGATGGGGTGAGAGGGAGATGGGGTGAGCTTACAGGTGTAGGTTTTTTATTTTAT
>CAZNNK010000329.1:0-7275 GCA_964574085.1 uncultured Coleofasciculus sp. | reverse complement strand
CCATCCGCTTCAAAAAGGCGTGAGTTTCAAGACGAGATGGTAACTGGAGTATTTGTAGATTGACTCATACCTTAAATACACTCTTTCTTTTGTTTTACCGCTTTTGTTCCATATCCGCATAAGCCGCATAAACTCCCTGCACGTTATACCAATTCAGGAAAATCCGGGCAACTTCCAAGGCTAACTGCGGCTTTCCTTGATTAATCAACCATTGCAAAAAGGACGCCATGGTTCGTTCATTGAGTCTGCCACCCAGAGAAAGAACACCCCAGAGTATCCGGTGCAGCCATGTCATCTGAATCATCATCCGCACGTCCCAAGTGGGATGTTTTTGATAAAATAATACCCCCATGCGTCCCCGTTGAATTTCTCGGTCAATCATGCGGGGAATTTGGTCTAAATTAAAGGGAGGATGCCAGTGATAACCCACAGCCGCCGGACATTTAATCAGTTTTAAGCCTAACTGTTTGAGTCGAACACCCAGTTCTAAATCTTCCCAACCATAGAGTTGAAAGCGCGTGTCAAACAGTCCCGCTTCCTCCAACCACTTCCGCGCGATCGCCACATTTCCAGTAGCAAAATAGGCGGCGGAGAAATCCGTTATCTTATAGGGTTCCGAACTGGGATTATCGAAATTGTTGGTATTAATTACCCAGCCATAGGTAAAGACGCGATCGCTCCCTAATTGCTGTTGTCCCTGAACCAATGCATCCGCATGGGCTTGCAGGAAATTCTCGGTGACGACTAAATCGCTATCAATAAAGATAATTGTATCGCCTTTAGCCTGCTCAACGCCTAGATTTCGGGCGGCGGCTGGACCCAGGTGATCTTGAGAGAGCGATCGCACTTTAGATAGTTCCTGACGATGAGAGTCCAGCCACTCTAGAGTACCATCTGTTGAGCCATCATCCACCACGACGACTTCATAGCCAGCGACAACAGTATCTTCCCTTAGATGTTGGTGTTCTAAGGCTTTTAGACATTTTTGTAAAATGGGTAGACGATTGTACGTTGGGATAACAACGCTGAAAAATAAGGATGAGGGATGGGATATTACAGATGAATTTTCGTTCTTCATTTAGGCGTAAACGATTGGAGGACTTTTTAATAATGAATAAAGGCGGATTTTTTTGTTCATTTATCGGTGGGGAGGGTGGTTTGTGTTGCTCCGTTATTGGTAGGGAGGGCGGGTTTTGTTGTTCTGTTATTGGTGAATATCGGAATTTAGTCCCTAAACCCGCCCCTACGATTGTTCCTAAACCCGCCCCTACGGACGTATTATTTCATATTGTGCCAAATGTCACCCCCTTTTGTTTCAGCCAGCGACGGTAAGCTAGGGAGGCTTTATCACTGGGGAAATGACATTCCCGTTGTAAATCTAACGGTAATAATTGAGGACGTTGTGACTCAACAATGGGAATATCTTGAGCCACAACTTTATCTTGAAACGCTTTTAATTCAGCTTCAGGAACATCAAACCCATAATTCATCGCTAACCCCATCCAGCCCAGACATTCGGTTTCCGTGACGGGCGTGACGGTAAAAAAAATAGCCAAGTTCCCTTGAGTTGATGCTTTGACAAAATGAGCCGTTAGCGGACGCAAAATTCGATACGTATAGGTTACGTAGCCGCCTTCACCCGTACCATCAGGGTCAGGTTGCCAGAGGCGGATATTGTTAATCATAATTTCATCTGGAGTAGATTGGACGTGATAGTCCGCGATCGCACTTTGACACTTGTCTCCCAGCACTCCCTGATGAACAAAGGGAAAATGAGCCAAATCCAGAAAATTTTCCAAGGCGCGAAAACCGCTAGCGCGATAATAATATGCACCGCAGAGAATTTTCCGATAACTGGGGTCATCCCACTCCGGGAAATAAGGAAGTGTATCCTTGGGTTGACCCAGAGATGTCCAAATTAAGCCGTAGCGTTTAATAATAGGATAAGTCGTCAAACTAGCACTTGCTGGTGGTGTCAGGTGAGGATGAGCGGGAATGCGAATGCAGTTTCCCTTGCAGTCATACGCCAAGCCGTGATAGGGACAGATCAAATGACCTGAGCGAACAACTCCTCGTGATAAAGCCGCCCCTCGGTGCGGACATTGATCTTGCCCAACCGAGAAGTCTTCGCCATCATGCCACATTACTAAATCATGTTCCAGCAACCGTATAGACTGCACCGTACCGACAGTAACGTTATCAGCCGCCGCAATAACGTGCCAGTCGTTGAGCAAAACTGAGTCTTTGAACATACTTTTTGAACATACTTAAAGTATGGTAAACGGATAAAAGTTGATGACCGATAACGACAAAGCCGCTAGTGATCACTCCCCACTCAACCCCCAGCGCAGACAGTTTCTCAGACGATGCGGTGTCCTTGGTGCAGGAATTGCCCTATCTGACTTAATTTTGCAATCAGTCAACCAACCTGTTGCAGCCGCACCGCTCCAAAAAACGCCTCTTGCAGGAGATATAAATAGTGTTTCGACGCCACGTTTAGCAGTTTTGAACAGCAGGTATTACCGGAACTGAATCGGCGCGGTATTGCGCCCATCGGGATGAAAAGCTTAAGTGGTAATGGTCAAGCGATAAAAAACGGTATTCTCACTGTGGAGGAAGCGCTGGGTTATGCGATGAGTTTACCTGTCGCTACTACGGTTAGCGGTATTCCGTCACTGGATGTATTGCATCAAAACTTAGCCATTGCCCGGGGTTTTCAGCCGATGAATCCGGAACAGATGCAGGCGCTACGCGATAAATGTGCCGTTTATGCGGCAGATGGACGCTTTGAACTGTTCAAAACCTCGAAGAAATATGATGCCGATATCGGCAGAATCCAGCATGGCTTTCCACCCTATGCGGAAGTACCTAGTTAGGTAAGGTGGGCAATGTCCACCATTTCAATATCTTTGGTGGACGATGCCCACCCTACGGTATATCAAGGGTTTTGGCGATCCAAAAATGCACGCTTTTCAGTGCCATTCGTCTTAGGATAGGGAGTGTCACGCTCAAAGTAGTACTTGGAGTCTTTATAACCAAGGGAAAATATCGATATGTCAATTGACTGGCAAACCGCCAAAACTTACGAGGATATTCTTTATCACAAAGCCGACGGTATCGCCAAAGTTACCATTAATCGTCCCCACAAGCGCAACGCCTTCCGCCCTAAAACTGTTTTTGAACTCTACGATGCCTTTTGTAACGCCCGCGAAGACCAAAGAATTGGCGTTGTTTTATTAACCGGGGCGGGTCCCCACACGGATGGTAAATATGCCTTCTGTTCTGGAGGAGACCAAAGCGTCCGGGATAAGGCGGGATACGTTGGTGATGATGGCGTTCCTCGCTTAAATGTCTTGGACTTACAACGCCTAATTCGTTCCATGCCCAAAGTCGTGATTGCCTTAGTCGCCGGGTATGCCATTGGCGGGGGTCATGTCTTGCATGTTATCTGTGACCTAACCATTGCCGCAGATAATGCCATCTTTGGTCAAACCGGTCCAAAAGTCGGTAGCTTTGATGGGGGGTTTGGCGCTAGCTATCTCGCCCGAATCGTGGGTCAAAAGAAAGCACGAGAAATTTGGTTTCTCTGTCGCCAGTATACGGCACAACAGGCGCTGGATATGGGTTTGGTGAACACTGTTGTCCCTGTAGACCAGTTGGAAGCGGAGGGGATTCAATGGGCAAGAGAAATTTTACAAAAAAGTCCCATTGCTATCCGTTGCTTAAAAGCGGCGTTTAACGCTGACTGTGATGGTCAAGCAGGTTTACAAGAACTGGCTGGAAATGCCACGTTACTGTACTACATGACGGAAGAGGGGTCAGAAGGGAAACAAGCCTTCCTGGAAAAGCGCCCTCCTGATTTCCGTCAATATCCTTGGTTGCCTTAGTGTGAAGGTGGGGAAGGTAGAGTATTGTGTAGGGGCGGGTTTGACTATTATCATTTCTTCCCTCACCCAGATGCAACTAAACCCGCCCTGAGTTGATGCCAGAATTAGCCAAAAGAACTTTTTTCTCAAAGATTAAGATTTGGTTATCAAAGATTAATTAAACGGGAATCCACAAAAATTATAACACTCAAGGGTAAAACTTTATCCTTCACTGATCTGAATGCGTTCAATTGATGAAGACTATAAGTAACCTTTAAGCAACCGATTCTCTAGCCGAGCGCTATAAACGGGAAATCACACAAGAGCAACTTTAGTTGTCACTTTTTCTGGCGTTGATGCCTGGACTTTTGTCGGACGTGTCGGCTGGGAATAGCTCTGTGAGCAAGTTACAGCTAACTCTTCTCTCAACATGCGTTGATCATCAAGCCATATTTGCTCAAAACTTTCCCACGACGGCGCAAAGGGGGGTAAGGCTAAAGAACAAGCTTTCCAATTGGCTTTAACGGGTACGCCAAGTTGCTGACACATGCCACCGCGCCGACCTTCAAGTTGGTAATAGCGACAAAACTGACAAGCGGACGTTGAACATTTGCAGGTCTTCATTGGATTCTTTAAAACTGAACTTTTAATTAGCTGTCTATACCTTCTAAATGTCCATTATTTTTTCCTCAAAGTATTAATTTTTTAGATTTTCTTTATAATTGCTTTATATATGAACACATTTTCGCAAAGAAACGAAACAATCAGTTAAGCTTGGTCAGAAACTTGGTTAATTTTTCGTGAAACCCCATGGGGATCAAGCCCAAAGGGTCAACCTAATGTATAGTTAGATACGAAATATTATCGGGACATTAAATTGAGAATGATAAGTTAAACCGATCTAAATGGTCATTATTCATAAGCATTCATCAGCCAAGTCAAGGCGAGCAGCTAACTTTGCCACTGCTTAGTCGCACACAAGCCACACACTTGCCAGCGTTTCAGTTCTCCTGGTGGTGTCGGACAATGGCATTGGGGACACAGGGGTAAGTTCTGCGATCGCGCCTGAATTTTCGCCGCCCACTGTTCAAATGCCGTTTGCGGTGTAGGTGATTCAATCGGCAAATCGGCAGGAGACGAGACCTCCGGTTCATCCACAAGGCTGGGATGTTCCGATTCCTCAGTCTGGGGTAAGGTTTGCTCTTGATACCACCATCCTGGCGAAAAGCGGATATTTTCTATCGGCGTGGACAATCGAGCATTAAGCTGTTTCAAAATAGAACGGCAATTTAAACTCAGATCTTGAGACCAAACCGGACTTGACGTGGCAACATAAAGAATATTCCGGGATAGTGAATGGGGTCTGGTTTGCTGCGCCCTATCTGCACCCACAACGTCAGCCCAACAGTCGCGAATCTGTTGAAACTGCTTTTGACCCTGCCAAAACGGCTGATTATCCAGTGCTTCTACTATATGATTAAGAGATTTCAGCATGAGTATTTATGCTTCCCTATACAGCTATCTTAAACCAACACTATCCTTAACTATTGTCTTCGTTGTCACAACGAGCCTCTAACTCAACCCTGCTGGATTAAACGGAAGTTCCCTTCATGAGCCAAAAAACCTCAGCTAAATCATCCACTCCTTCCTCTCCCCTGTCGATTAACCCGGCTTTGCAGACGGCTTTAGGTAGCCTAGACGTGCAACTCGAAGCCGAATTAGCTCGCTATCGACGCCAACGCCGAGGACGTGGTATCACATCTCCCCAACTACCGGGGCGTTACCCCAAAAAGAAATCGGCAGTCAATCAGCTTGAGCCGACAAAAGCGTCTCCTATTTCTATCGCCCCAGCCGCCGATTCTACGAGTTCTCCCGGAGACATTGATCGGCAATCCTTTCCAGTGAGTGGTTCTCCCACACCAGAACAGAGAGAATCCCCAAAGACTGAACCGACTCCACCCCTGTTTCCTCCCCTACCTAGCCAGGAAGCCCCCTTGGTGAAGACTCAGGAGCAAAGGGTTACTGACTCGCCAAGCCTAGAGGAATCCCTAGCAGGGGACGGTAAATTAGTTATCCCGACAACGGATCAGTCTCAACCAGAAGACTATTTAGAATCCTCAGAAAAACTACGGCAAACGTTAGCCGAACAGGAAACCACCAAGGAATCCCAAAAACCCTCAACGAATAGAATCCTCACTCCCCTCGGTGTCGGTTCGATTTTACTGTTGCTGGTTTCGAGTGCGACATTGACCTATATTTTTCGGACTAGCCTAGGACTTGACTTCTTAGAAACTGAGACACCCACAACGGTTGAGAATTCAACAGCGACAACCGCTAATGGGGAAAATGAATTACTCGGCGTAAATAAACCTAATCTTGCCAGTGATGATCAATTCCCAGACGTGAATATCAATACACTCCCTAATCTGAAAGCCAATCCAACCTCCAGTCCAAGTGCTTCACCCATCGCCCCCATCCCCAATTCACCGCCTCCAGCAGCAGCTCCACCCACGGCTTCAGTCTTACCTTTACCCCAGTTACCGAATCCAGCCTCAAATTTACCATCAGCCCTTTTAACTCCTCCTACCTCACCACCTCCAACGGCGACGCCATCGGTGACACCCAATTCCTCACCCGCTCAACCCGAATCATCGACGAACAAGTCTTCAGAAAAAGCGAATACATCCACCTCGGCTGCACCGAATCCCAACACCGCCCCCTCCAATCTGAATGATGAGTTCTATTATGTGCTGATTAACTCCAGCGATAGTAGTGTGTTGGAGACAGCCCAAACTATTGTCCCTGACGCCTACGTGGTGAACGTACCCGCAGGGACAAGGATTGCTATGGGTGCATTTAAACTAGAGTCAGAAGCCAAAACTCTCGTCGAGAGGCTTAAACAACAAGGACTTTCTGCATCGATTTATAAACCTGAATGATTGGGGAACACAGAAAAGGCAATGACAAATGACAATGGAGAGCTGCTATGGGATTGATTGATCGCATCTGGCGAGTGATTCGCGCCAACCTGAATAGCCTGATTGGACAAGCCGAAGATCCAGAGAAAATTCTGGAACAAGCTGTAGACGATATGCAGCACGATTTAATCCAAATGCGGCAGGCTGTCGCCCAAGCGATCGCGTCCCAAAAACGTACAGAACGCCAAGCCTCCCAAGCTGAATCGACGGCACAAGAATGGTACAACCGCGCTCAACTGGCTCTGTCGAAAGGGGACGATAATTTGGCACGAGAAGCCCTAACTCGGCGACAAACTTATCAGCAAACGGCTCAAGCTCTCCAGGGGCAACTGGGTCAGCAACGTGAGATTGTTACAAAACTTAAAAAAGATATGAATACGCTAGAGAGTAAAATCTCGGAGGCAAAAACGAAAAAAGACCTTTTCATTGCC